>NZ_JBHXNK010000021.1:0-146181 GCF_042719755.1 Nocardia sp. NPDC058519
GCCGGGCGCCGACGCGCTGCACGCCTGCGCGACAACCCGCCACGGCCTACGTCACCACCGCCCGCACCGCTCCTGCCGCCCACAGAGCCCGACGAGCCCTTCGAGCCCGCATTTCCCGGCCTACTCGGCTGGATCGTCGCTTTGATTCACATCGCACGCTGAGGAGGCCACATGATCACCTTGACCGGCTGGAACGACCAGCACGTCTACGTCAATCCCATCGAAGTCGCCGCAGTCGAACCGGTCGCTACGACGGAATCGTGGATGGCACTGTCGCTCACGCATCCGCATCTCACCCCGCCGACTGGAACGGTGATCACCCTCGCCGCGGGCCGAACGATCAACGTGCGCGAGGACGCCGCCATCGTCCACGAGCGGGTTCGGGATGCCTCGAGGTCCTTCGCGGTGCGCGCGGATCCGGAGCGGGTCACCACATTCGAGCAGCTTCCCGACTGGGCGGCGAATCCGACCGCACCGGAGGGCCACCTGTGACCACGAACCGGGCAGCGTGCAGCCGCTGCGAACGCCCTGTCGCCGACGGCGCTCCGCTATGCACCGAGTGCGGCAAGGGATTGCGGGCAGACCTGCGCGACATCCCCAGTCTGGTTAGCGAACTGACCACAACCCGGTCCGGGCAAGGCCGTGCGAGCAGCGGCCGTGTCGGTGGCGCATCAGCGGACACCCCGATCCCGATCCGGATCACCGGCCGCGGCGCCCTCGTCGGAGAGCGCGCCGTCCGCGACCTCGAGTTGACCCTGATCGAGTGGGCGCGTCGCATCGCCGAATCGCTTCACGTCAGCCCTGCGATCGGCACTGCCTACCTCGTCGACCAGGTCCAGGAACACCGCGGCCGCGGCCGCTCCGACAACCTCCCCGCCACCGCCCGAACCGCCACACCCGTCGACGATCCCGCCGCGCTCAGCACAGCGCCGGCCAGCGTCGCCGAACAGTGCGCCGTCTGGCTCGCCGAGCACTGGAAACTGTTGCGCCGCTACGACGACGCCCCCCGCCTCGCCGAAGACCTCTACAAGGCGATCAAGCAGCTCCGCACCATGGTCGACCCGGTACCGACGCACTGGGTCGGCGCCTGCTCGGCCACCGGTGAGGACGGCTTCGGCTGCGGCAACCCGTTGCGCGCGGTCTCCGACGCCACCGCCGTGCGCTGCAACCTCTGCGGCACACAGCATCCCATTGCCGCACTCCAGGCCACCGCCCGCGCGGACGCCGAAGACATGCTCGCCACCATCCCGGAACTGATCCGGGTGACGAAGCGCCTCGGCGCACCGGTCCCGAAACAAACCCTGTACTGGTGGGCATCCCGCGGGCACATCCAACCCCGCGGCTGGCAGCACGGCGCCCGGATCACCGACTACCAAGTCGACCCGACCGACCGCCCCGTCTTCCGGCTCGGCGATATCCTCGCCCGAGCAGCAAAGGCAGACCAGGACCAGCAACCCGAACCGGCGAAACGCTCACGGAAAGGCAAAGCAGCATGAGCGCCATCGTGAAAGTGGACACTGGCCGCTCGTACCGTCTCTTCGACGAGAACTATCGGCTGATCGGCACCTGGTTGCAGATGCCGCCGTCTGACGAACTGATCGACGGCCGACGCTTGACGGTCGACATTGAAGGCGAGACGCGGTGGTCGGGTCGAATCGTCGATGGTGCCCCGGTTCACGACATCGAGTTCCTCAAGTCGATGGATTGGCCGTCCAACCCGTTCCTGCCCACAGCACCCGTGGCCATCGAGGAGACACCATGAGCGGGTCCGATTCCGATGAGTTCATGCGGCTCGTCGACGCTGCCGCGCAGCTGATAGCGGAGAAGGACATCGCCGTCGAGCGGGCCCGCGCCGACCAATGGATGCGCCTCGGTCGCAAGTTCGATGACATCCGCGATTCGATACGAAGCTGTCCCGATACCCCCGAAGGGCACACCGAGTTCTATTTGCAAAGTGCCAGCATCATCTTCGGGTCGAACGAGGAAGGATCAGGATCATGACCATACTGCCCGAGGACGTACGCGCCCTACTCGCGAAACTGGTCGCCGACCGTGACATCGAGGCCCTGCGCAAGGATGCCAAGGCATGGAAGGGCAGCGGTGGCCTCAGCAAGGAGTTTTTCTCCGTCATCGCTCTCCAAGCCAGCGAACTGCTGGCCAAGTACAACCGGACCGAGCCCGAAGCTCTCGCTGCGATCGTCGCGAAGTGTTGGGCCGACGACGAGTGGCTCCGGTTGATACACGGTCGCCGCGGCGACGACATCGGCGCCGGGTTCGTCTACATCGACGAGCAGGACGGCGAGACCGACCACGACACCCGGCGCGACGCCGGCCATGTAATCGTCCGGGGCCCGTCCGGCCAGCACTACGCCTGGACCTACTTCCGGTCATACCTACCTGAGGGCCTCGACCCCGATCCGTCCTGGCCAGCTGGCGGATTGCCCACCATCACTCCTGTGCACTCCGTCGAGGAGACAGAGACCCGGGTGGCTCGCGTCACGCGATGGCTGCCAGAGGAGCCAGGGTCGTGACCACCATCGCGGAGTTCATCGAGGCCAGGCTCGCCGAGGATGAGCGCCAAGCCAGGGTCGCGGCTGAGGCTCGGGGCGACCATTGGTGCGCCGACTACGACGGGTAGCTGGACCGCGTGCCCGCGTCGGGTACGACATGGACGCAAACGTCATCGAGCACATCGCCAGCCACGACCCCGCCCGTGTGCTTCGGCAGGTGGCGGCAACGCGCGCCCTGATGACCTCGCTGGTGGACGCGGTAGAGGATGAGATGTCAGCAGGCAGGCAGATGCACGAGGAGCGCAAGATCGTGGAGTTCGGACCGATCGCTGCGATCTGGTCCGACCATCCCGACTTCCGACCAGAGTGGTCGAATTCCTGACCACGGGCACAAAACGACGACGTGAGTCGTTGTGGCCGTTGTGATCGTCGGGGCCGACTAGCCATGCACCCACGAGCACAACCGGATCGGAGATCAGCATGACTGTCGAGGATTTCATCAACGCCCGACTGCAGGAAGACTTCACCATCGCCACCGGCGGCTGGAAGGAGGGCGCGCTTCGCGGCGACGAGTGGAAGGTCTACCGCATCGATGGCGACCCCACCTTCGGCGAAGGCATCTACGTATTCCCGGCTGACGCCCCGCCTCACGGTGATCTCGGGAGGGTTGGAGACGGCGAGACCGGGCACATCGAACGGCACGATCCGGCGCGTGTTCAGCGCCAGGTTCATGCGCTCCGGCAGGTAGTCGAAGCCACGCGGCAGGCGGTGAAGGACAATCACGCGCCTGAGACTGCGATCCTTGCTGAGACCGTTCTCGGTGCGCTGGCGAGTATCTGGGCCGACGACCCCGGCTACCAGGCAGAGTGGAAGCCGTGAGCGCAGACCATCCGCCCGAGCAGCTTGAGCTGATCGAGGACGACACCAGCGACGGCGGTAAACGCCGCCGACGCGCTGTCTTCCCCACCGAGGCCGCCGCCCGCCAGTACATGGATGCCCTCACCAAGGTCGGCGCTCTGTGGATCAAGCAGGATTGGGGGTGGCGCTCCGTTCCCCGCGTCGGTCCGATCAAGGAAGTCCGAAGGCTTGGACCTGGGACGCCGGAACGCTGAACCTGTCGGACCCCGCGAATAGTCTGTCTCGCGGCGCTCTTCCCCCCGGCGCTGAACACCGCTGTGCCCGCCCCGAACCTGTGAACGGGGCGGGCACAGTCATGTTCAGCCTCGCGACATGAACGGTGTCGCGCCCTCTCCCCGCTCGATCATCAGAGGGATACTCGCCGACACCAGCACATTCAGCGACCCGCGACCGGCCAACTCCACCGCCACAAAATTCGGCCCGGGCAACGCTGCCTGCACCGCCGTCTCGAACTCATCAACCATGCTGTCGTCCAGCTGCAACTTCTGACCTGCGCCGTAGTGCAGGTATGCGATTGCCATCCTCAGCTCCTCCGGTCCATGCTCCTACCGGCACTCGGCAGGCAGCGGAAACGGTAGCCGTCCGCCCGGTTCCCGGAAGGTTGATTCCAGAATGAAACATCGGGAACGTGACCGAGATATGTAGGTGGTGCTCGGCTGTCCTGGCCGGGCGCACACCTATCTGAAAGGCATGTATGACCCTTCCGAAGCACGTCGTCATCGCTGTGTGGTCCCAGCTGCTGCTGTCCGAGCTCGATGAGAACGACGCGATCCTGCGCCAGTTCGATTGGCGGATCGTCCCAGACGACCAAGCCGATCTGGCGAAGGAGTGGTACGGCGAAAGCCTTCCCGCGAGCCAGGCGCTTATCGGGCTCGGCGCCGGTGACATCGTGGAGACCACGATCGACGGCAAGGCCGTGAGGTTGCGTGTGCAGGGCGCGGAGAGCACGAGCTCGACGCGGCCTTTCGCTCAGTGACATAGGGTGCGCCCGCCGGTTGTTGACTGGCGGGCGCACCTGCCGCCGGGTATCCGGAATTCGTTGGGGCACAACAATATTGGTTGAAAATGATCTGCCAATCCGCTTGCACTATGGCTTTCCGGAAGGTATAGTTACAGATGTAAGGCAGAGAGGAGGTGATACAGAATCACAACTACCGAAATCTGCGCCATCGCAGCGGTATCGCTCACAGCAGGGAAGGTCGTCCTAGACGAAATTCGCTGGTGGATCGACCGCCGCGACAAGCGCAGGGAGGCGCGGGAACCGGATCAGCCCGACAACTGATCCCCTGAAGGTTCGGGGCGCTGGGAGCGCGCCCCGAACCACCTCCAATCCTCCCACCTCTGCAACACCCAGCACAACGAGGGAGAGAACCTCATGCGCACCACCCAACTGTTCGTCTTCGGCATCACCGCCGCGGTACTCGCTGTCATCGGCGCGCCGGCCATTTTCTGGATCATCTGGGGCGTGCTCGCCGTCCTGGCCGCGGTCCTGTGGATCGTGAGGCGCTGATGTCGACCATCGTCTATCTCAACCGCGCCCAGGTCGCCGCACGTATCGGCGTACGCCCCAACTCGGTCAACAACTACGACCTACCCGAACCGGACAGCATCACCGGTCCCGTCAACGAGGACGGGACCATTCCCCGCGGCACTCACCGCGGCTGGCTGCCTGAGACCATCGACGAATGGCATGCCAACCGCCCGGGCCGCGGTGCACGCACTGATCTGGAGGGCTGAAACGGCGCGGTGCGGGGTCAAGCTTCGGCCCCGCACCGATCGCCGCGATCTGGGCCAACCACCCGACTTCCGATCGGACTGGGCGGTGTGAGCACGCTGCCGATCGGAAGTTACTGGCGCGAACTCCTGTGACACGCACCACGTGACGGGCAAGATGGACTGCGCTGATATCCCGAGCGAAGAGGTGAGACAAGAAACGCAGATGAGGCCAAAACACCCAGATCGTGACCTCGAGCGCCTACTCTCAAGCTTGGAAGAGCAGAGTTGGCGGATTACAAAGAATCCGCGCGCGTATTACGTCGCGAAATGTCCATGTGATGAGAAGCACATGAAGACCATCCACCTCTCACCATCGGATCCGAACTACCAGCGGAACCTCGAGGGCCATCTAAGGAGGGCGACATGTTGGAAGAAGCTTCCAGGAAATGGTTCGTAGTCCTCGCGTTCGGCGCGTACCCGATCGACACGGTCGAAGACGCGATGCTCAACCTCATGGATGCGCTCCTGGACTCGAAGACCGTGACCGACGCTGACGTGACGGCGGCGGGCCGAACCGGCGATATCGAGGTCTCGGTGTACATCGAAGCCCTGTCGCCAGCGAAGGCGATCACCGGCGCCATGTCGGCGGTCTCCGAAGCCATCCACCGCAGTGGCGGCCTTGCACAGGAATGGGACGAAGCTGCCGAAGCAGCGCTCCAGTCCGGTGACCTGGTCACCACCGTGCGGCCTGCTGACCTCGTCTGCGCCTGACGTTCAACACGCCAAGCGCTGACCTGCGATGCCTGTCTTACGTCTGCCGTAGCTTCCCCGGCCGCTCGGACGAACCTATCTGATTGAGAACGCCGAACACGTCAGGCCACCAGCGAACAGGCTGGTGGCCTGACCTCGTTCCGGTGCGACACACGCCCAGGTCAAACATGCAATCCCACAAGATCGTGTAGTGTTTGGACTCGAAACCGCTGCTGACGACCCGTGCGCAAAGCACGAAACGTCCGGCGGTTTTTGTCGTGCGTGGGGAGTCAAACCGGACTGGAGATGCCGGCAAGCACCCAACGACCGCACCCCGGCCGCTACAGGAAGTGCCCTTCCTGGCCGTACCGCGCAGGGTTCAAGCTGCGCCCCACGCATCCCGCACGGCACCAACCGCAGCCCAGCCAGCGGGCGGTGTCGTGCGGACCTAAACCCCCAGGAGAGTGCGACGTAGTCGCTGGTCGCACTCGATCGCCTCCGGACACAGGAGGTGCCCATGCTGGGCAACTTGCTGCGCGACGCGGCGCGAATCCTCGACACCATCACACGATTGGAGCCCCTCATGGGCGCAGTAGCCGAATCCCTCGCGGGCATCAAGGACCAGCTGACCAAGGCTCAGGCCGAGATCGTCGGCAAGATCGCCAACCTCGAACAGCTCCTCGTCGACGCGGGCAAGCTCGACGACACCGACCTCGCCGCCCTGGCTGAGCTCAAGAGCGCCGCACAGGCCCTCGACGATGTTGTGCCCGACCAGGTCCCGGTCGAAGACGTGCCTGCCGAGGGCTGATCCCACCAGCTAGACCCTCGATCCCGCAATTGGGGTCGAGTCGGACCGGAGTAGAGCAGTTCGGTAGCTCGGCGCCCTCATAAGGCGTAGGTCGCGGGTTCGAATCCCGCCTCCGGCACCAACCGGAACACCAAACCATCTGAACCCCAAGGAGATCACCATGCTCAGCACCCTTTCCGCCATCGCCGCCGATATCGACTGGAAGGTCCTCGGCGCTGCGCTTGTCGACGTGGCTGGCGCCATCATCGGCGCGCTTCTGTGACCGATCCCAGCCTGGTCCGCGACGCGTTCCTCGACACGGTGTTCAACACGGCGGCCACTCTCGGCGCGGCCCTCGGTGTCTCCGGCCGGGCGATGTACGAGTCCCTCGCCCCGCTGGCCGACGACGCTGAGAAGCTCGCACACGCGCTGAGGGCCGACCAGGTCGGCGCGGGCAAGCAGACCTTCGTGTTGGGCGGTGGGAGCGAATGACACTCGCAACCCTGCTCGCTTGCCTGATGCACCAGCCCATCCGCACGCTGGAGCAGCCCATGACCACACCGATCGGCTTCTAGCCGTGGTGAAGATGGCTGATGCCGGGATCGAGATCGGCAGTGGAGGCCCCGGTGCTGGTGTCGGGCGTGTGTGGCACCCGCCGACCGCAGTCGTAACCGCAGTCGGGGTCCTGCCGCATCGCCTCGTCCGCGTGTGGGATCTCGACTGGACCTTCATGTCCCAGCTCGCTGGTGACCTCGTCAAGCGCGACGGCGACTCGTTCACGGCCGCACTTCCGATCGGCCACGAGGTGGCCCGCTGGCTGAACGACAACGCCAACGAATCCAAGGGCTCCCGCCTCACTGTCGACGACGGCGGTCTCCGATGGGCGGGTGTGCTCGACGGGTTCACGATCACCAGGGTCGGCGCCTGTCCCGAGTGCGAGCACTGCCGCCAACCGGTGATGGAGATCCGCTGGAGCGAGGTTCCCGCGCCGCCGCAGGGCTTCGCGATGGCCGGCCGGTGAAATGCCCTTCCCCGTAAGGCTCCTCGGCCGCGACGGCTCGGTCTGGCACCTCAGCGCCGGGCCGTCCGGTCGCCGTGGCGTCCACCTCAGTCGCCGCTGTCAGATGCCGGATTGGCTTGACCGACTGATCGTGTGGGTGGTCGGGTTGATCGCGTCCACGATCGGCAAGCGCTGGCCATGACGACCGCGGCGATCTCTCTCGGCGGCACCCGCTCAAGCTGGCGCTGGCAGTCCAAGCCGGGCCGAATGGACCTGCTGAACGCCGGGCGCATCTGGCCGAGCGCAAGCCCTCTCGGCATACCCGACCTCGCGGCGTGCGACTTCGAGCCCGAAACGCTCGCTGCCTGGCACGACCCCACCCAGCGCACCGAGGCGGCCGGTACGGGCGCGCTGCACTTCTTCCTCGACGACTACCGCTTCGAACGCGTGTGGACCAAGCCCGACGCCGCACTCGCCCGTGTCGCCGAGGTCGGTGCGGCACTCACCCCCGATTTCAGCATCTGGCGAGACATGCCACCGGTGATGCAGATCTGGCAGATCTACCGATCCCGCTGGGTCGGTGCGTTCTGGCAGGACCGCGGCCTGACCGTCATCCCGACCGCATCGTGGGGCGGCCCGGACACGTACAGCTTCGCCTTCGACGGACTGCCCGCCGGCGCGACGATCGCGATCAGCGCGGTCGGCCTACGCGACCCGGCCGCGAAACCACTGTTCCGCCAAGGCCTTGCTGAACTCCTGGACCGCACGACTCCCCGCCTCCTGCTGGTGTACGGCCGACTGCCGGCCGACTGCACCGACCTACCGAACCTGGGCTGCGTCCGCGAGTACCCGTCGTGGTGGGACGGACGCCGCCCACCACGACAACCGAAGGACTGACCATGGGTGGACGAGGTGCAGCCAGCCACTCCGCCGCGGCTGCAGCGTGGAGCAGAGAGCGGACGCTCAACGAGAGCATCACCGACAGCTTCTACGAACTGCTCTACCGAGGGAAGATCGCACACCCGTGGGACGACGGCAAATACCACAAAGGCGACAACACAGTGAAGCTGGACGACCTACGTGCCGCCGTCGGAAGCCGTGTCAGCCGAGCCGAATTCGACGCCGCAATCGCGGACCTGTCCAACCATGATGGCGTCCACGTCCGACAGGAAGTCGACCGGAAGATCCTGACCGATCGACAAAAGCGCGATGGCGTGGTGCTGGGCGGGACGATGCGCCACCACCTCACGATCGAGACCCGCGTCCACGGCAAGAAGCTCAAGCGCGATCCGTGGGCCTGATGCGCACCGAGCCGAGACACAACCTTGCCAACGACTGCACCCGCACAGTGAAGGCCGGCCGCTGATGGCATGGGGAACTGAATCACGAGCCCGCACCAGCACATCCGAGCACCGAAAGCGACGTGCTCGCGTGTTCGCCCGTGACGGCTACGCATGCCAGCTCCGCTACCCCAACGTCTGCACTGGTGCCGCCGAGGAGATGGACCACATCGACAACGTCGCTAACGACGGAATCGAAGACGACTCCAACGCACAGGCTGTGTGCATCGCCTGCCACAAGGTCAAGACCGGCAAGGAAGCAGCGAGAGCCCGACGCATCAAGGCCGCGAGTCTCCGCATCCCACGCGAACAACACCCCGGCCTGATCTAACCCATAGACCCGAACACACTCACCCACACACGGGTGAGCCGACACCAACCAACTCCCACTCAGCTCCTCTCACAGCACCCCACCACCGGCCCACGTAGGTACCCACCAGGCACACCCTGGGGGGAGCCCCCCGCCCCGTCTAGGTGGTACGTCGGATCCCGCAGCGGCTCGGGTTGGCTACGGGTCTGGGGTTCTTCCGGGGTGGTGGGCAGTGCAGTCCACCGGGAGGTGATCGAGATGGCCGGTCGCGGACCAGCACCCAAGGACCCCTCGAAGCGGGCTAGGACGAACAAGGACCCCGTTCCGCTGCGGGTGATCACCGCAGAACCTGTCGAGCAACCGGACCTTCCGACCTTCGAGATCGAGGTCGACGGTGCGCTGGTGGAGTTCCGGTGGCCGACACGCACCCAGGAGTGGTGGCGGATGTGGGGAGAGTCGCCGCTGGCCGCCGAGTTCACGTTGAACGACTGGTCGGTGCTTGCGGATACTGCGGTGCTGCACGCGCGGTATTGGGCGGGCGATGTGAAGTTGGCGGCGGAGCTGCGGTTGCGTGAGGCCAAGTTCGGCGCGACTCCCGAAGACCGTGGGCGACTGCGGATCACGCTGGCCACGGCCGACCAGGCCGAGGAGAAGGGCGCGAAGAAGGGGACGTCCAGCAAGGGCCGCTACGACGGCCTTCGACTGGCGGACTGATGCGGTGGAAGCCGTCCGAGGCCGGTGAACGGCCGACGCTCGGCTGGGCGGTCCTGGACTGGATCGAAGAGAACCTCGTCGTTCCGGACGGGCCGACCGCGGGCGAACCGCTCACGTTCACCCGGGAGCAGGCCCAGTTCATCCTCAAGCTGTACGAGATCGACCCCAACTTTTCCGGCGGCGCCATCGTGGGCCGCTCAATGGTCAACGGGCGCAAGGTTCGTCGTGCGGTGCTGTCCCGGCCAAAGGGGTGGGGCAAGTCGCCTCTGGTCGCGGGGCTGTGTCTGGTGGAGGCGCTCGGCGATGTCGTGATGGACGGGTGGGATGCCGCGGGGCAGCCGGTCGGGCGCCCGTGGAACTCGCTCGGGTTCAAGCCGAAGGTCCAGATCGTGGCAGTTTCGGAAGACCAGACCGCCAACACCTGGGAGCCGTGCTTGGATATGGCCCGCAACGGGCCGGTCTACGACAACTACGACATCGACCCGATGGAGACGTTCATCAACGTCCCCCGCGGCCGGATCGAAGCGGTCACCTCGTCAGGAACCTCGCGTGAGGGATTCCGGCCGGTGTTCTCAGCGATGGACCAAACCGAGTCCTGGACGGTGAGCAACGGCGGCCGCAAGCTCGCCTCGACGATCCGCCGCAACCTCGCCAAGGTGAACGGCTGCTCGGTGGAAACACCGAACGCACCTGAGCCCGGCGTGGACTCGGTCGCGGAGAAGTCGATGGCCGCATACCGGCTCCAGCTCGAGGGCCGCACGAAAATGCCCGCGGGCATCCTGGTCGACCACCGCGAAGCACCAGCCGACACCGACCCCTCCGACGAGAAGTCGCTGCGCGCTGGCCTGGCCATCGCCTACGGCGACTCCGCGGACGTCAATGGTGGTTGGGCGCCGATGGACCGCATCGTCGCCGACTACTGGGATCCCGACACCGACCCGCAGGAAGCGCGCCGCTTCTACCTGAACCAGATCACCCACTCGAGCGACGCCTGGTTGTCGCAGCCGACGTGGAAGGCCTGCGAGGACCTCGACAAGCAGCTGCAGCCCGGCGACACCATCGTGCTCGGCTTCGACGGCTCGAAGGGCCGCGTGAAGGGCAAGGCTGACGCGACCGCGCTGATCGGTTGCCGTGTCAGCGACGCGCACCTGTTCGAGATCCTCGTCGCCGAGCCCAGCAAGGAAGACGGGCAGGACTGGGCACCGAACCCGCTCGACTTCGACCACGCCGTTCAGCAGGCCTTCGAGCGGTACAACGTGATCGGCTTCTACGCCGATCCGAGCGGCTGGGTCGAGTGGATCTCGAAATGGGAAGCCCGATACCGGAACCAGCTGCGTGTGAAGGCCACCCCGGCGAACCCGATCCAGGTGTGGCCGCGCGGCAAGGACTCCAAGGTCGAGCTCTACGTCCGCAACCTCGAGCAAGCGGTGCTCAACCGTGAGGTCACCCAGTACGGGCCCGCCCTGACCAGGCACGTACTCAACGCCCGCCGTCGCCCGACGCGAACCGGCTATCTGCTCTTCAAACGGTCCCCGGACAGCCCGGACAAGATCGACGCCGCCTACGCGGCGGTCATGGCGTGGAAGGCCAGTCTGGACGCGGTATCCGCCGGCGCCGACGAGCCCAAACGCACAGGGAAGGTCTGGTGAGATGTCGGGATTGAATGCGGTGCCATGGGCATTCGCCGCGGCCGCGCAGCCGGAACCACTCGGTGCTGGTGAGGCGAAGCCGCACGGCGATTCCAAGGCCGAGCTGGTCAAGTACGCGAAAGACGTGCTGTACCCGGCGTGGCTGGCCGAGCGTGAACGGCTGCGGGTGATCGACCTGTGGTTGAAGGGCGAACAGGCTGATCAGCGAGTGCCGCGCGGTGCCACAACTGAGCTGAAGAACCTTCTCGCACTCAGCAAAACGCCCTGGCTCGGCCTCGTCGTGACCACGATTGCCCAGACACTGTATGTCGACGGATACCGGTCACCTGGCACGCCGGACAACGTCCCCGGCCCCTGGAGGACGTGGAACGCGAACCGAAAAGACGTTCGCCAGATCGCGATTCATCGCGCGGCAGTCGGATATGGGTACTCCTACGAGACCGTTCTGCCCGGCACCACGCTGGTGGGAGAGAAGCTCAGCGTCATGCGTGGCGTATCCCCGAAACGGATGTACGCCGTTTACGAGGATCCCGGCGCCGACGAGTGGCCGGTGTACGCACTCCACGTCAAGCCGCAGCGCGGCGGGGCATTGCAGGTGTTCCTGCTGGAGAAGGAATTGCGGCACGAGATGCGGGTCAAGGACGGCAAATGGTCCTACGTGACAGAGCATGTCCATGGTGCCAGCGTCTGCCCCGTCGTCCGGTACTGCAACAACCTGGACCTGGACGGGTGGACCCCAGGCGAGGTTGAACCGTTCATCTCGGTCGCCTCCCGAATCGACAAGACGTCCTACGACCGTCTCAGCACCCAGCACTGGAACAGCTGGAAGGTGCGCACGGTCACCGGCATGCAGGACTTCGCCGACTCCGAAGAGGAGGCGAACATGAAGAAGCTCAAGCTGCGCCAACAGGACTTCCTTGTCGCTGAGGATCCCGACACGAAGTTCGGCACCCTCGATGAGACCCAGCTGACCGGCTTCATCGAGGCCGGAAGCGCTGACATCGAGGCATTGGCAGCGGTGACACAGCTGCCCGCACACCTGCTGACCGGCAAGCTCGTGAACCTGTCAGCGGAAGCTCTCGCCGCGGCCCGCGCCAGCGTCACCCAGAAGGGCTACGAACGAAAGGTGTCGCTGGGCGCGTCGCATGCGCAGTCGCTGCGCCTAGGTGCGGCGCTCGAAGGCGACAAGGACGCCGCGCAGGACGTGATGGCCCGCGTGACATGGCAAGACGTCGAGGTCCGCTCGCTGGCCCAGGCAGTCGACGCGCTCGGTAAGGCCGCGCAGATGCTCGGCATCCCGAAGCAGTACCTATGGCGAATGATCCCTGGCGTCACCGCGAACGATGTCGAGGAGTGGTCCGAACACCTCCTCGACACCGACCCGACCTCGGAGTTCCTGCGCCGCCTCGGTGAACGCAACTCGGGCAGCATGCTTCCGGACGCGCCCGGAGCGTAATGACCACCCCGGTCGGCCAGCGGCAGCGTCAGGAGCAGCCCGAAGAGCAAGACAGCACCGCCGAGGAACTCGCTTGGCTCGCTGCGCTGCTGGTGTTGATACACCAGGACGAACAGATCGAGATCGCAGCCGGGGTCGTGTCACGGATGCTGCCGCTGTGGGCGCTGCTCAACTTTCAGGACCTGCGTGGCAGTCAGACGGCGTGGATTCAGGCCGTTCTGCCGATCGTCGAAGATGGCTACCGGCAGTCCCAGCTCGCTGCACAGCGATTCGTGACCGACTACCGCCACGCGAAGCTCCCCGCGGCGCCGGAACTCGAAGCCATCACCGGCCGGGCTGCACCGATCAGCGACTCGTCGACCGAGGCCCCGCCGACGACGATCGATGTCGGCGACGCCCTCGGGCGGGCGCTGAAATCAGCCCTCGGCGAGGAACCCGCGGCCGCGAAGCTGCTCGAATCGGATCGTGCCGCGAAGGTGCTGACCGACACCGTATTCGAGCCACAGATCGCCGCGGTCAGCTTGCTCGGTACCGGGCCCGGCGAGGTACAGCGGCGGATGCCGGCACCCGAAACCGACGCGATGGAAGCCGGACGGCTCCTGGCGGCGAAGGTCGCGACTCGCATCACCACCGACGGCGGCCGGGCGGTCGTCCAACGGGCCGTGGACCTCGACTCGGACGCTATCGGCTGGGCCCGGGTCCTCAACATCAGCCCGTGCTCGTTCTGCGCGATCCTCGCCTCGCGGGGCGCTTCGTACAAGCGCGGTTCGTTCGACGCGTCTGACCGGCAGTTCGAGGGCATCGGCACGGCGAAAGTCCACGACGGATGCCGTTGCGGGATGCGCCCGGTCTACACCTCGTCGGACTTCCACGATCCGACAGCCCAAGACGCACTCGACCAGTGGTACGAGCTCACTAACCGCAGGATGAGCCGCCGCGAGGCCATGAACGCCTTCCGCCGCGGGTACGTCGCCCCCGATCCGCCACCGGCGCCGCGCGTGGACCTCCACCAGCTGCTCGTCGTGCGAAACCGCCTACTCGAGGACGGGTTCGGCGAAACCTCCGACCAGGTCCGATGGGTCGACAAGCAGATCGGGCGATTCGATGCCTTCGTCGAGACCGCTATCGGTGCCGATGACGCTGTGAAGATCGCCGCGGCCCGCGCCCGGCGCGGCGGAAAGACCACCTCGAAGTCCAAGCGCGAGACCGCTGTCGACCGCGCACGACGACTCCTGCCCGGCTTCGAACGAGAGCTCCACAAGGCGATCGCCGCGGGCATCCCCGAGGACTCAGCCGGTGTGCAGGTCCTCGTGCGAGCGATCGAGAGCTTCCGCGCGAGGCTCCCCAAAGTTTCGGCCGCCTAGCGGTCGGCGCCCACGGTCAGCGCTCAATGACCGGTCATGCCGACGGGCTCACGGAAGAAGGAAACATGTTCGACACCACCTTGCCGATCCACCCGCTCACGGGCCTTCGGGCCCTGGGAATCGGAAAGCGCGGCCCGATCTGGCCGCAGCTCGGCGCGTCCCCCGATGGTGATCCAGCGGATCCCGCTATCCCAGACGCGGACCCCACGCCCGATCAGGGCGCGCAGCAGGACCCGGAACCTGACACCGATCCTGCAACTCCGGCGTTCGCGCCGATCACCAGCCAGGACCAGCTCGACAGGCTGCTCGGAAAACGGCTGGGGCAGTTGAAAGCCCAGTACGCGGGCTACGACGACTACAAGGCCAAGGCCACGGAGTTCGACAGGCTCAAGGACTCGCAGAAGACCAACGAGCAGCGTCTCAACGACCAGCTGGCGCAGGTCCAGCAAGAGAACGCCGAGCTCAAGGCCAACCAGCTGCGTGCCGATGTGGCCGCGGCGAAGGGCCTGACCCCGAAGCAGGCCGCGCGCCTGCGCGGTGCGACCCGCGAGGAGCTCGAGGCCGACGCCGACGACCTTCTCGAGGACTTCCCGAAACCGGTTCCCCTCACCCAGCAGCCGCGCGAGCAGTTGCGGGGCGGCGGCAAGCCGGACGCGGAGCCGGAAGAGAACGACCCCCACAAGCTCGCCGCGCGGATTCCGCGCTGAGTATCCGCCACCACCGCTCGGCATGAGCGGCCCACGGTGGCCACCACCCCCCAGGAGGTAATCATGCCGAACGTATTCGAAAAGCCCACGCGCGTCGTCGACACCGCGATCGGTCTGCTGCTGCGCGAGATCGTCCTTCCACGCATCGTGTGGACCAACGGGATCGGCGACTTCAGCGGCACTCTGCAGGACACCGTGGATATCCGGATCCCTGCTCGCACCACCGCCCGCCGGCGGGAGCTGCGCGCGACGGGCTCCGACCGCAACATCCAGCTGGACTCGCTGTCGGAGACCAAGATCCCGGTCCAGCTCACCGACGACGTCTACAACGCCGTCCCGGTGACCGACGAGGAACTCACCCTCGACATCACCGACTTCGGCAGGCAGATCATCCTCCCGCAGGTCCGCGCGGTGGTCGAAGGCCTCGAGGACGACATCGCAGCGATGATCCAGGGCGCGACCTACGAGACCACCGTCCATGTCGGCACCGGCTCGGGCGACACCTGGAAGGCCTACGTCGCGGCGCGCAAGGCGCTGAACACGGCCGACGTGCCGATGGCGAACCGTACGTTGGTCGGTGGTGCGGGCTGGGAAGCGGCGTTGCTGACCGACCCACAGTTCGTGCAGTACGACCACACCGGCGACTCGGCCAACACCGCGCTGCGCGACGCGAAGATCGGCCGCATCGGCAACACCGAGTTCATCACCTCCAACGCGCTGCGCGAAGGTGAGGCGTACCTGTACCACAAGTCCGCGTTCATCTTCGCGAACCGTGCTCCCCTGGTCCCGCGCGGCGCTGTTTACGGCGCAGTGCGTGCCGAGGAAGGCCTGTCGCTGCGCGCGATCCAGGACTACGACGCGATGACCTCCACCGACCGCTCGATCATCAACTCCTACGCGGGCTACAAGGCGGTCACCGACGGCGCCGACGGCTTCGTGCGCGGTGTGCGTCTGCTGCTGACCGTCACCTCGATCGAGGTCACCCCCTCAACCGCAGCGATCGTAGGCACCGCGACCCGGCAGTTGAAGGTGGTCGACTCCAACGGGTTCGACGTCACCGCGACGGCGACCTACGTCAGCTCGACGCCGTCGAGGGCGACCGTGAACTCGGCTGGCCTGGTCACCGGTGTCTCCGCGGGCACCACCACGATCACCGCCACCTACACCCCGCCCACCGGTGGTTCGGCGCTGACCGACACCTGCGCCGTGACGGTTTCCTGATGCCGTTGCCGGACATCACCACGGCGGCCGCGCTCGGCGCGCGCTTGGGACGCACCCTCGCCGGTGCCGACCTCGCGCGCGCCGAGGCGGCCATCGCCGATGTCTCGGCACTGGCCCGGGGCATCGCCAAACAGGATTGGCCCGACGCTCCGACCGGTGTTCCGGGCGAAGTGGTCGCGATCGTCCTGTCCGGTGCGCGCAGGGTTTTCGAGAACCCCGGCGGGTTCATCGTCGAGGCGCGGGGGCCGATCACGGCGACCCGCGCCGCGGCGACAGTGGCAGGGTCGCCTTTCACCGCCGCCGAAACCAGGTGGCTGCAGAAGCTGCGGCCACGATCAGGGCTGTGGACGTTGGCCACAACCCGAGGCGACTCCGACTTCGAGACCGGGTTCGTCTCCGACTCCCGGCCCGGGTCTGATCCGATCGCCTACTTCGCCGCCGGTGACCCCGGCTTCGACCAGGCCGACCACTACCCGGGGTTCTGATGTGGCCTGGCGAAACCTGGACGTTCGAGCGCCCAGGTGAGAAGGACCGCAACGGCGATCGACTCCCCGACACCACGCTGACCGTCGAGGGCTGCGTGTTCTGGACCGAAGGCGAGTCGATTGAAGACTTCGGTCGCGACACCCGCATCTCACGCGGCTTGCTCTCCGTGCCCTCCTCGGAGGGGATCAAGGAGACCGACAGGCCGAAATCGCCAGCAGGTGAACGGTTCCAGATCGTCGGTCGCGAGCGGTGGGGCGGCCCTCATCCCCTCACCGGATACGACTTCGGCGAAGAGGTGTTCCGCGTGAAGGGAGTCACCTGATATGGACGATGTTCGCCTGTACCCGGAACCGAACCCGTTCATCACGCAGTGGCTGGCCGGTCCGATTTGCCGGTCGATCCTGTTCGAGGCCGCTGAGATGTACAAGGCGCTCTACCAGGAGATCGTGGCGAAAAGGACTGGGCGGCTTGCTAGGTCGGCGCGCGTCTACACCTCGTTCGTCGGCGATCGTTGGGTCGCAACGCTGCAGGTCGGTGACGCGACCGCCTTCTACGGGGCATCCCACGAATTCGGCACCGTGGGCGGGCTACACCCTGGCGACGGCGCGCACGACCTGAACAGGGCCTTGAACATGATGGCGGCGCTGTGAGTCTCGAATTCCCCGCGATATGGGAGGGCGGTTTCCCGGACCGCGAGGAAGTCGTCATGGACCTGCTGCAGCCGTTCCTCGATCTGGTCGGTGTCCTCGACGCCAACGGTGACCCCATCCTTGACGGCGGGGTGCCGCGGCGGCCGATGGCCTGCACCTGGCTCCCTGATGATTTCGTGTCCCGGCTGCCGTTGGTGCGGGTCTATCGCGGTGGTGGTGCGGCGGAGTCCGTGGCGATGAAAGACCCGGCGAACGTCCAGGTCGCCACCATCGGGCGCACCCGTTCGGAGTCCTGGGAGCTCGCCGAGTACTGCCGCCAGTGGATGCTCAGCTTCTCCCGTGGCGGGAGCGTCGCTCGAGCTGATGGGTCGACCACCTTGATCGACTGCATCGAGGAGTTCATCGGCCCCCAGCAGCTGCCTGAGCTGAGCCCGGATTCGCGGCTGGTGCCGCTGACCTACCGGGTGGTGTGCCGGATGCCTTCGCCGCGTCCGGATTACGCCAAAGTCCGCGAATCCCTCACCTGATCTGACATCCCCGTTCCCACGCACGTCCGTCCGGCGTGTGTCACCGCTTCATGCCCGCACCCGGGCGACCTGACGACTTAGGAGAGATCATCATGGCCGATTTCGCAACCGACTTGCGCAAGGGCAACCCGGATTTGGAGATCGCGGTACTCGACTGGGCTATCTACCTTGCCCCGAAGAACACTCCGATCCCCACCGACTTCACCGGTAACGACAGCACGATCACCCCGCTGCCCGCCGCTTACATTCCGGTCGGCAACCTCGACAAGAAGGCCGGTACCAAGCTGGCCACCGCGATCAACTCGACCCCGGTGGACACCTACGGCGAGCAGACCGCGACCCGCATCATCCGCAAGTCGCGCGACACCACCGTCGACTTCACGATGCAGGAAACCAGCATGGTGAGCGCGGGCCTGTACTGGGGCCAGGACTTCTCCGATGTCACTGCCGACGCCGATTCCGGCGAGGTGCACCTGGTGATCCGCGAAGGCGCGTTCAACCAGGAATACAGCCTGATCATGATCGGTGTCGACGGCGAAGAGGACAAAGAGGTCTACACGATCATCGACTCCGGTCGCGCGACCCTGTCGAAGTCCGGTGACATCACCTACAACGACGACGGCATCGCGATGTACCCGGTGACGTTGCAGTTCCTCAAGCACCGGACGTTGGGGTACGCGACCCGTATCACCCAGGCCGGCCTCGGCTGGAAGGAGCTCGCCCCGGCCGCGGGCTACTTCCCGCCGGTCACCGCGATCTTGCTGACTCCGCCGACTGCCACGTTGGCGGCCGCTGCCACCCAGCAGTTGGTGGTGACCGACTCCAACGGTGTCGTCCGTACGTCCCAGGCCACCTACGGCACTTCGGATGCGGCCAAGGCGACCGTCTCGTCGTCGGGTCTGGTCACCGCGGTCGCGACCGGTTCGGCCACGATCACCGCCACCTACGCCGGTTTCACCGACACCACCGCGATCACCGTTTCCTGATCGCCCCTGATCGCCGTCCGCGCCCCACCCCGGCGGGCGCGGGCGGCTCTCCATCACGCCGGGGATTCCATCCAATTTGATTGCCGGGGAGGCACATCATGACCACACGCAAGCCCACCGAAACCGAGCACACCGACATTCCCGCACCTCTCGCCGCGAAGGCACCTGTCGGCCGTTTCTACGAGCTGCAGCAGGAAGTCATCCCGCCTACGCCGTACCAGCTGACCGAGGACATCGTGATCATGCCGCTGACCCGGCGCCGCAACGTGGGCCTGATCGAGTCGACTACCCACGAAGACGCGGACCGCGCGTTCTTCGGCGACGCCTACGACGCGATCGTCAAGCTGTACGACGACCGTCCGCTGGCCGAGTGGGAAGCCCTCATCACCGACCTCCGCAAGCACTGGGCAGGCGAGACCATTGAGGCTGTCCCGGGAAAATAAGGCGGGTCCTGCGGGTCGTCGAGGACTACTGGGACCAGATCGAAGCCGACTTTCAGCAGATCCTCGGCGTGAACGCCCTGGACTGGATTGCCCGGGAGAAGTCCTGGCCCCAGTTCTTCCGCTTCTACCGCAAGGTGTCCCGCACTGTCGGTAGCGAAACCCACTCCGCGCTGCTCACCGACCCCGACCTCGCTGCCGAAATCGGTCCGGTGAAGCGGCAGAAGCACCCTGACCCGGTCGGCTTCACCGCAGAAATGCATGCCCTGCGCGATCTGGGCGACATCATGCTCGCCCAGATCGTGAAAGACCCACGGACAGCGGCACTTCCACGGCCCCTCACCGGTGCCGAAATGCATGCCCTGCGTAAACGGCAGGCCGGCATGAATCGACTCGTCTCCCAATTCAGCCCACAGCACGTGGGTTTGACGCCGCAGCTCGACGCGTAGAGGGGGTGGGCGATGCCGCAGTACGACGCTGGAACCGGAGCGATCCGGATGAGGCCCTCTTTCGAGGGCTTCAAGATCGAGGCCGAGAACAAGCTCAAGGTGATGAGCTTGAATGTCGGTGTTCAGGTGGATGCCGAAACGGCAACCGCCTACGCCGATATCGAGGCGATGCGGGAGTTCGCGAGTCGCGCGATCTCCACCCGTCTCGACGCGGACACCGGTTCGGCGACCGCTCAGATCGCCGCGGTGCGGGAGCTGGGTGGTCGTGCGATCTCCACCCGTCTCGACGCGGATACCTCGACGGCTATGGCTCAGATCGCCGCGGTGCGGGCGCTCGCTGGTGGCGCGATCTCCACCCGGGTCGGGATCGACGGTTCGCGTGCGATGGGGCAGAGCCGTGGCCTGGTTCGCAGTCTCACGCGCGTGCTGGCGATACCGGCCGCCACGGTCACGATCCTGGGCGCGCCAGGTGCGATCGCCAACCTGCTCGCGGTGGCCGGCGCCGCAGCCAAGGCGACCCACGCCCTGGCGCTGCTTCCGGCTGCGGGCTTCGGTGTCCTTGCCGGTGCTGCCTCGCTGATCACCGGATTCTCGGGTATCCCAGCGACTTTCAAGGCGATGTCGGAGGAAACGAAGAACGCCGCCGAGAACGCTGGTGACGTCGCCGACAAACTCAATGCCGTCGAGAACGCCCAGGTCGACGTCGCCGATTCCAACCGTGCGGCCGCGAGCGCACAGAAGGACCTCAACAACAGCTACAAGGACGCGGCCCGCGAGCTCCGCGACATGAACGGCGAGCTCGACGATCAGAAGCTCTCGGTTGAGGACGCGGCGCTCGGAGTCCAAGAGGCTGCCCAGCGGATGCAGCAGGTGCGGGCAGATCCCTCGGCGGACAGCACTGCGCGCGCCCGCGCGGACTTGTCGTACCGGCAGGCGGTGGCCCGGCTCAAGGAGCAGCAGCAGAAGACCGCCGATCTGCAGGCCGATACCGCCGCGGCGAACGCGGCTGGGATCGATGGGTCCGACCGTGTCACCGAGGCCCGCGAGCGGGTCGTCGACGCGGTCGAGGCCCAGCGCCGTGCGCACCAGTCGCTGGCCAGGGCTGAGCGTGAGCAGTCGGTGGGCAGCTCCTCGCAGAGCGCGCTGGACAAGGCGATGGCCAAGCTCAGCCCGAACGCGAAGGAGCTCGTCACCGATATTCGTGCTCTGGGTCCGGCGTGGACCGAGGCACGCAAGGCATCGCAAGACGCACTCACCGACGGTATGGGTGAAGCGGTCACCAACCTCGCGAAGGTTCAGCTGCCTGGTCTGCGTGACGGCATGGTCAGCATCAACTCGGCACTCAATTCCGGTCTGCGCGCGTCGATTGCGTCGCTGTCGTCGGAGACCAACAAGGCCGACTTCTCGAAGAGCCTGACCAACGTCGCGACCGGCTTCCGCAACGCTGCGCGCGGCGCGGGCCCGCTCACCGACGCGCTGACCAAGCTCATCACGATCGGCACCGACTTCCTGCCGCGTGCGGGGGAGAACTTCGCGCGGTTCGCGAACGACTTCAACCGAAAGATCCAGCTCAGTGCGGCAGACGGCTCGCTGCGGGAGTGGATTCAGGACGGTATCGACGCCGCGAAGACGTTCTTCGGGATCCTTCGTGACGTCGGGTCGATGACCGCCAGCATTTTCCGCGCCGCCGACGCCGGCGACACGTCGAAGAATCTGCGCCTCATCACCGCCGATTTTGCGGCATTCCTGAAATCGACTCAGGGCCAGTCGAAGATGACAGCGTTCTTCGGCGAAGCCAGGGAAGACCTCGCGCAGCTGCAGCCATTGCTCGCAGCGCTGCCTGGCATTCTGTCTGCCGTCGTCGATGGCTTCCAGACCTGGGCAGCGATCATGGCGCCGTTCCTGCACGTGGCCGCGGAGCTCCTCAACGCCCACCCCGGACTGGTGACCGCGGCCGTCGCCGCCTACCTAGGATTCCGCACCCTCGGGCCGATCTTCGGCGGAATCCGCACCCAGATCACCGACACCAACAGCGCGCTCAACCGCACGCAGGCCGCAGCAGCTACCGCCACGAGCAGCATCGGCGCCGTGGCTTCTGCTACGGGAGGCGTCGCGGCGACTGCGAACAACGGCCACGTCGCGCTCGGCCGGTTCGGGTCGTCGGTACAGCAGCTCGGCAACCATGTGCCTGCGGTCGCGAGCATGCAGCGCGCGTTCCTCGACTCTGCCACAGCGGCAAATCGTTTCGGACGCACCGCTGGCACCGCTGCTGCTGCCGCGAGCGGTTTGCGGTCGGCAGCGAGCGGCGCAGCGAGCGCCGGGCGTGGCCTGGTGAGCGCGCTCGGTGGACCGTGGGTCGTCGCGATCATGGCAGTCGCGGCCGCGGCCTACCAGCTCAACAGCGAGTCCAAGGCTGCCGAGCAACACGCAAAGTCGCTGCGCGCGACCATGGTCGAAATCAGTTCTGCCCGCAGCGATCTGGTCGACATCTTCGCTTCCACCGGTGGCGAGTTTGACTCGTCGGCGCTTTCGAACGTCACCGGCCAGGTCCAGACCATGAAGAAGTCCCTCGAGGAGGCCGCGAATGCCCGCTCGGGGTTCCTGGAACGTGGTTGGGAGGCGCCGTGGTCGAACGAGACCGCTAACAAGGACTTCCAAGCGGACCGCTGGGCTGGTGCGAAGAAGATCATCGACGACCTCAAGCTGTCGGACAAGCAGCTCGCCGAGCAGCTCGGCAACAACGGGGCGTTCGCTGACCTGTCGGCGAAGCTCCAGGGGATGGGTCAGGACGGCCGCTACGCCCTGACCCAGATGAACGAGCTGCGCCAGGGCATCCTCGACGCGCGCCGGATCGCACAGGACACCACACCTGGGTTCTTCACGCTGTCCGAGTCCGTGAAGACGCTGGCGAACACGTCGTCGACCGCTGGCGACAAGGTATCCGCGCTCAAGACCGCCCTCGATGTTCTGTCGGGCAAGTCCGTGTCCGCACAGGATGCGCTGGCCCGCTACAACGAGCAGGTCCGCACGACCCAGGAGCTCGCGGACAACTGGGATCCGGAGAAGGGTGTCGGCGCCCAGCTGGTCAAGGGCGACGAAATCGACACGACCACCGCCAACGGCAAGAAGCTCTACGACGCGCTCAAGGCGATCCGCGACTCCACCGCCGAGGCTGCGGTCGCGGGCAACGACCTCGACCCGATCCTCGCCAAGAACAAGGTGCAGTTCGATGCGCTCGCCGCGGCGACCGGGTTGGACAGGGTCCAGATCGATGCGCTCGCAGCGAGTATCGGCTACCTGCCTGACGAGATTCGTATCCTGACGAAACTCGACGGCGCTACCGACGTGAACCAGCAGCTCGTCGTGATCGCCGAGCAACTCAAGAGGAACAAGGACGGGATCACGATCCCGACCAAGGCGCTGACAGCGGAGGCTCGCGCCGACCTCGACAAGCTCGGCGTGAAGGTCACCGAGGTAGTCGGCAAGCCGGACGAGATCCGGATCACCGCCCCGAATGAGGCGGCGATGGCCAGCCTGCAGGCGCTGATCGACAAGAAGCTGCCCGACAAGACCCAGACCGTGCTGGTCGCGTTCGATGAGAAGCAGCTCAATGTCGCTGCGCGCCAAGCGCTGAACCCCGGGTCAGGGAACTACACCACCATCACCGGCGGACACGTCGGCGGCCGCGCCACTGGCGGCCGCGTGCCCTCGACCGGCCCCGGCTCGGAAACTCGCGACGGCTTCCTCGCCGTGAACGGATCCGGCGCTCCCCTCGTGCGGGTCGACGGTGGCGAGTGGGTCATCAACCGCAACTCGTCGAAGCAGTACGACAAGGAACTGGCGCAGATCAACGCCGGCACTTTCCAGTCGCTGCCGGGGCACCAGGAAGGCGGTGTGATCGGGGAGAACACCAACACGACGACGACCAACCGGGTCAACGAGCTGGTCTCCTACGCGCGGTCGCTCAACGGGCGCGCCTACGACTTCGGTACCTACGACGACTGCTCCGGCCACATCTCGCGCCTGTCGAACGTCGCGGTCGGGCGTGAGCCACAGTCCGGACGCATGTCGACCGCCAGCGAGGGTGAGTTCCTCGAGGCACTCGGTTTCAAGTCCGGAATCGGTGCCAGCGCTGGCGCTTTCCGGGTCGGCTGGGTCGACGACCCGGGTATGGCGGGCGGCGGGCACACCGCGGGCACCCTGCCCAACGGTGTCAACGTCGAAGCAGGTGGCGCCAGCCAAAAGGTGATGTACGGCGGCCTCGCCGTCGGCGCCGGTGATCCCATGTTCCGGGATCACGCCTACCTGCAGATGACCAGCGGCGGCAGCAATTCCACCGGCGCGAGTGCTGCGACGACGAACACCGAGACCAGCACGGTGACGAATCCCCAGGCGCCCGCGGTGGGCAGGGCGTCGGACACCGAGCTGACGGCCGAGGAGAACCGTTCGGCTGTCGACGTCGCCAACTCACAGCGGAATGCGGTCTACGCGAACCCGGCCTCGACCGATGCGGACAAGAAGGCTGCCGACCGGGCGCTGCAGAAGGCGCAAAACACCCTCGAAGCTGGCAACAAATCCGAGGACGACTCGTCGTTGTCGCTCAAGGGGATCTTCTCGAAGGCGGGCGGCTACTTCGCCGACGCGATCCTGTCCGGCCTCGGCCTGGAGAACTCGATCCTGTCCGAGAACAACGTCTACAACAAGGCAGCGAACAGCCTCTACGACCAGTTCAACACCAACGACAACACCCTGGGCGGCGGGTACTCCTACACCCCGCAGAACCTGCCTACGGTCGTCACCTCGACGACCACGCAATCGGATGCGCCAGTGACGGATCCGTCGTTGTCGACCACCGTGCCCGGCGCCGGTCCAGTCACCACCGGTGAGAACGCCACTACGGCAAGCAACTTCCCGGCTGCCGTCGAGCGGTGGCGGGGCGCCTTCTCGTCGATCCTGTCGCGGCTCGGCAAGCCGTCGACGTGGCTGGAGCCCGGTCTCACGCAGATGGACTTCGAGTCCGACGGCAACGAGAAGGCGGTCAACGAGAACGACACCGACGGCAACGGTGGCAAGCAGGTCGTCAAGGGCCTCATGCAGATGCTCGACACCACCTACAACGAGAACCGCAGCCCGCTCTACGGCGGCGGGATCTGGAACGGCGAGTCGAACATCGCCTCATCAGTGCAATACACCGCCAAGCGGTACGGCGATGCCACCGAGGTCTGGGGCAAGGGCCACGGCTACGCCGATGGCGGCCGTATCAAGGGGACCGGCGGTAAACGCTCCGACGGCATCCCGATCTGGGCCAGCCCGGACGAATTCATGGTCAACGCCTACGAGTCCGTCAGGAATGGCGATGCGCTCGAGGCCATCAATGCCGGGAGGTGGTCGCCTGTGTCGATCGATCCGAGCTCGTTCGCTCCCCGCGGTGACAGCGCTGGCGGTGGCACGCAGTTCATCACCAACGTGAACGAGCCGCGCGTCGCCGACGTCCGTGATCTCGCGGACCTGGTCGAACGGCAGAACCATGTGAAGGCGATGGGCCAGTTCGCGGCGGTGGGTCGATGAGCGACCATCTCGCACTGCGCCTGATCGGCAAGTCCGGTCGGGTATGGAACATCTCGGGCCCGCAGGGCGGTGTCGAAGGCGCCGAGCTGATGCCGAAGCCGAAGGCCTTCTACGACTCCCCGGTCATCACCTACTGGATCAAATCCGGTGGGGCACTGGAGAAGTACCAGGGGTTTTCGTACAAGCGGCGTGACCCGCTGTTCGGTCTGGTCATCTCCGGCGACGACCCGGCCGACGATGTCCGGATCCACGACCAGGTCCGCATGGACCTCGGCGATCCGGACGACACTTTCATGCTCGAGGCCGAGACCGCCGAGTGGGGTGTGCGGCGCCTGACCATGCGCCTGCTCGAAGACCCGAAGGCATTCGAGACCGGCGAGTGGGAGGGCCGCGACCCGTTCAACCTCCCGGCGAACACCTTGATGATCAGCGCCGCCGCCGAGCAACCTCACTGGGCGGGCGACCCGGAAACGTTCTCCTGGACGTTGGAGAGCGGGAGCTCGGGCACCACAACCGAATTCGTTCACCCCGGCAACCCTGGCGACGTGGCCGTGCACCCGCGCTGGACGCTGAACGCCCCCGGCACCTGGGACATCCCCGACCCATCACTCGGGCAGGAAATCGACTTCCAGCGTGCACCCGGACAAGACACCGATCGTCGCTACCCGGTCACCCCGCTGTTCGCTGGCGAAGACGTCGAGATCGACACCAACACCAACAACCCCTACATGATCACCCAAGCGGGCAGCCTCGGCCCGTGGATGCGGTCGGCCGGACGGGAAGCGTTCTACCCGGTCGCGCCGCACACCGACCCATTCACCACCTGGGTATCGGTGACCGGTGCGGTCGCCGGTGTCACCGCGACCATCGAAGTCGACAGGTGGTTCTCGCGGCCGTTCGGAATGAGCATCTGATGCTGAGCCACACCGAGATCCACGAACGCTGCCAGCTGCGCCGCGACCAGATCACCCAGATGCGCCGCGCACGCCCGCGGTCGCGCCTGTGGACCAACCGTGCCGACGATTCACCGGGGTTGGCGTTGATGGGGGAATGCCCGGACAGCATCGCTGGAGACTTTCCATTCAAGCGCAACGAATTCGGCACCAGCGGCACGCTGCGCCTGCGGATGGACCACTGGCTGGCGAAGAGGGTCATCAACATTCCCGATGACCCGAATGCCAAAAAGAACGTGGTCATCACCGTCGACCACTACGGCGGGAAAGTTCGCTGGTCAGGGATCATGAAGTACTTCAAGGCCGTCCGCAAGGGCGGCCTTTGGTATTTGGACATCGTCTTCGTCGACGACCTCCAGTACTTGCAGTTCATGTTGGGCGCACCGAACCCGCTGCTGCCTATCCCGATCTTCCAGTTCCCTCGCGTTTTGCCAATTTTCGGGCCCGCGAAGTGGGCGATTTCGATGATGATCTTGCTCAATCTGATCCGCCTCGAGGGAAACCTCTGGACGCTTCCGGACGATTTGTTCGCGGAGGGCGGAGGACTCTTCGACTGGTCATCCTGGCAAGTCCTGATCAAAGCCAATCCGATCGATCTCGACGACTCGTCGACGTGGACGCTGCTCGCCACCCGCATGACCCGCATGGACCAGGTCATCCAGAACGCGCTCGACGACGCGCAGTTGACGATGCGGTACCGCAGGATCATCACGGACGACGGCGAAACATCCGACGTCCCCGGTGTGCCCGTCGTCGCCAACGGCGCCCTTGTCCTCGAGGTCGCCGACGATTCGGGCTACTTTTCGCCTGATGGCACCGCTACGGGCGGTGGCCTGGCCGGTGGGCTGACTCGCACCGCGCAGCAGTTCGTCGGCGGGTTCGTCGAGTCCGTCGATGTCTTCGTCGAGGACCCGGAAGGCTGGCCGGCGTCCTACTTCGATGCGGACTACCTCGGGCCCGGTGATCCCACCCGAACGTGGATCGTCATCCGCGACAGCAAATACAACGCGATCGAGACGAGTGAGTGGACGTGGGGGGCCGCGACCGCGGTGAGGGCCGTTGTCGGCGGTGACAACCCGCTCGCAGACAGCCTTGCCCGTCTCACGATCGAATCCATCGGCGCTCTGATCGGCTACTTTTTGCTGGCTGGCTTCTCCGGGCTCGGCAGCATCATCGCCGATGTCGTGATGCCGTTCTTGGTCGGCACCATTCTCGCGTGGCTGGAATGGCAACACCACGGCCGCGCGCACGAGCTGGGCTGGGTTCACCTTTTCGAGGTCTACGGCCAGGGTGCCGAGAACAACGCATGGAGCTTGGGTGCTGTGGTCGCGCTGCGCGGTGCGCTGCTCGCCACGAAATCGCAGTCCGCGCACGTTATGTCGCTCGGCTCCGGCGGTCGATTCCTGCCCGGCCTGATGTTCATGCCCGGTCACCGGATCGGTTCCACCTTCGAGCAGGCGACGAGCACGATCCGCGTCGACCAGGTCGAGGAGGTCACCCTCTCCTGGGACTACGAGGCCGGTCAGCCGCACGAATACAAAGCGCAGATCGGACTCGCCCAGGCCGCGATGACCCTCGCCGAGAGACAGAACCGCGCCATCACCTTCGCGCTGGCCACGATCTCCAACATCGGCGTCCACCTCATCAGCTGAATTCGAAAGGGACGCAATGGAAATTGCAGGACTGAGCACGGCGATCACACAAGAGACCGCCAACATGGACGACCCACGCCAGCACATCGCGTGGGCGCTCGGATCTTTCCCCAGCCCGAACCAGGATATGGGCGAGGTCCCCGTCCACCCCGGCGTTCGACCGCTGCTGTCGGAACTGCTGGTCAGCCTCGGGTTTCGCCACGACCCGACCCTCCAGAGGAAGTGGCTGATCCCGGGCGATCACCCCGAAGCGGGCTGGCTCAACGTGCCGAAGGTAGTCGACCGGGTCGAGTACGACGAGTGGAAGACCGCGAATGCCGATCCGGAGGCAGCTGAGAAGTGGCGCGCCACTGCGGAGAAGCTCCTCGGCGAGCTCGATCCGAAGATGGCGCAGCGGATCAGCGAGATGACGCCGGAGGAGCGGGCGGCCGCCGCGGCGGTGCAGCGCGAAACCCTGCCCGCCGCGTTCTCCCGCCTGGCCGAGCTCGCCGAGCAGCATGGCGCCGAGGAGCCGTCGTGACCGCGGCACGGTACTGGCCGCTCGGCGCAGGCCGAATCGTCACCTCATCGTTCGGCAACCGTGCAGGAGAGTTCCACTACGGGCTCGACTTCGGCCGCCCCGGCGGTTCCGCCGGAATGGCTGTCAACGCGGTGCAAGGTGGCTGGATCGACCGGGTCGGCCCGGCAACGGGATTCGGCCGGTGGGTGTGCATCGACCACTCCGAAGCCGACGGCAGCGGATACAGCGTCTACGGCCACATCGTCCCCGAAGTGGACCTGCACCAACGCGTCGAGGCCGGCCAGCGCATCGGGCATATCGACCCGGACCCCTGGACTAACGGCAACGTCGCCCCGCACCTCCACCTGGAGATCCACCGCGCTCTCTGGGCGCCCGCAGATAGCGGTGATCGTCTCGACCCCCTGCCATGGCTCGCGGGCGCCCGCGAACCCGATCAAGAAGGAGGTGCGCCGATGGGTTGGACAGGAGATCCCATCTGGCTAGCCGATGTCCTGCGGGACGAAGGTCTCAACGTCATCGAGCACGACGGCTGGAAAGACCGCGGCCACGGCGACTTCCGCGACATACGCGGAGTGCTCTGCCACCACACCGCTGGTGGCGGGTCGAACGACTGGCGCATCGTCCAGAACGGGCGCCCCGGCCTCGAAGGTCCACTCGCCCAGCTCGTCCTCGAACGCGACGGCACCTTCCGGGTGATCGCCGTCGGTGTCTGTTGGCATGCGGGCCGCGGCTCGTGGCCCGGCTGGCCGACTGACAACGCCAACTACCACGTCATCGGGATCGAGGCCGTCAGCCGCGGCGACGGCAGCGACTGGACCCCGGTGCAGCTCGACGCCTACAAGCGCGGCGCCGCGGCGATCATGCGCAAGCTCGGACGGAGGGCCGCCTGATGGGCGACGTTGTGGCACATCGCGAGTACAGCAGCGAGGGGAAGATCGACCCCGCTGGCATCGACATGGACGCATTCCGTCGGGACGTCCAGAAGATCATCGACAACCCGCCAGGAGGCGTCATCATGTCTGACCAGCAGATCACCGATATTCACAACCAGATCGGCGTGCCGCATGCCGTCCGCCAGGTCTTCCAGAAGACCTACTACAACATCAAGGACGGCAAGTTCTGGAACCGCGCGGGGCTCGCCGACATCTGGAACGAGGTGGTCTGGGACGGCTACATCAATCCGGTCGACCTGCACATCGACAAGAAGGACGACCCCGACCAGCACCCCAATTCACCGAACCAGGCGCGCCGCAGCTCGCTGATCGGCTACGTGCTCGCGACCTACCGCGAGGCGACGCTGGCCCGGCGCAATTCTGACGCCATCCTCAAGCTGCTCACTGAGGGCGGTGCACGATGATCCTCCGCTTGCTGCGCACCGAGCCCGCCGTCCTGCGCGGTCTGCTTGTCGCGATCACCGCGCTCGCCGCGGCGGTGCTCGGCCGCAAGGTCGACACGGAATGGGTCGACACCACGATCGGTATCTACATGCTGGTCGCACCCCTCGCCGCAGGCCTCCTGATCCGGCAGGCCGTTACGCCGGTTCGATCCCAGCGTCCGCCGGGCAGCGCCCTCACTGTGAACGTCGCGCCCGGCTTGTCTCCGGAGCAGGCCGCCGAAGCTGTCGACCGAGTGGTTCGCAGGCGGCACCAGGCTGATCTATACCCGCGGGAGGGCGCGTGAGCCCCGAACACATCGTCGCCTACGGCGGCATCATCGCCGTCATCCTCGGCGCCGTGACGGCCTGGCAGGGCAAGAAGGTGTCCGAGCTGCAAGGCCGCGTCGGCGCGCTCGAAGAAGAGCTGAAGCAATGGAAAGAACTCGGCATCGACGCGATGAAGTACATCCGAAGGTTCTGGGTCTGGTCCGATCGGAGGGATATCGCCCACGAGCGCGGCGAACCAGTCCCTCCGCAGCCTGAGCTTCCGACCAGCCTCAAGGACCAGCTGTGAGGCTCGGCAAGCTCCCCGCGCGTATCAACGCGACCATGCTGAACCTCAGCAGCTACCTCGATCCGGCCTTGCGTCAGCGCATCCCGGCCGATTTCGGCTACGACCACACGATCGCGGACTACCCGATGCTCGGTGCCGACGAGCTCGCGGTAAGCGTGTGGGCGGGCGCTGCACACGAGACGCTGCTGTGGGCGCGCGAAGCAGGTGACGACGTCGAATTCGACGCTGACACGATCGCTTCGGACTACGCGGCCTGCACCGGGTATGACAAGTCGCAGCCGGAAACCGATCGCGGGACCGACCTGCAGGCGGCCGCGTCGTACCGGCGGCGCGCCGGGATCGTCGACACCGCGGGACGCCGCCACCGCATCGGCGCATACGTCTCGATCACGCCTGGCGATCCGGACGAGCTCGCGGCCGCCGCCTACATCTTCGGCGCGGTCGGAGTCGGATGGCGGCTACCCGCTTATGCGGTCGAGGACATCTCGGCAGGCAGACCCTGGGATGTGCGGCACGGGATGCCGCCACTCGCAGGAGGCCACTACACACCGGTCGTCGCTCGCCGCGGCGGCTTTTTTTATGCCATCACCCACGGGCGCGCGCAGGAGTTCACCGAGAGGTTCTATCGGCGCTACTGCGACGAGGCGATTGCGTACCTGCCGCCGGACCTTCTCGGGGCAGGGGCGGCGAACGCACCGGGGCTTGACATCGACCGCCTGGTGCGCGATATGAAAGCGTTCGTGCGCCGATGAGTAGTCCCGGCGGGCCCGGCGGGCTCACACCAGGCGGGTGGGGCGTCACCGGCGGGAACGGGTCGATCCCGTCGAAGCAACACCACACCGAAGCCAATATCACCCAGCAGCTCCAGGACAGCTTCACGTCCGAGCAGTTCGCGGGGCTCGGTGGCGGACTGATCGCGATGATCCTGTCCTTCATCGGCGCTGCGATCGGCGGGGTTCTCGGTGGCTTCGTCAGCATCGTTGACGCGATCTTCGGCACGGTCAACGACGACTATGTCAAGGACCTGCCGATCATCACCGACCACACTCAGCAGCTCGCAGACCTCGAGGACGCCTTCCAGCAGCTCGTCCTGCAAGGAGACGCGCTCGTCTTCACCGACGGCGAGCTCTACACCCCGTCGGAGGGCGTGCTGTCCATCGACGTCATCCTGATCGGCGCAGGTGCGGGCGGGGGTGGCGGGCGCGAGGACGTCCTCGGCACAAACCGTGGCGGCGGGGCCGGCGGGGGTGGCGGCGGAGAAGTACACACATCCATTCCGGCGAATCTCTTACCTCGGACCGGGGGAGTGTTCGATCCCATTCCGATCGGTATCGGGGCTGGCGGTGGCGGCGGGACAGGATCGCAGGCGCCTGGCAATGGCGGCGGGAACACCACATTCAGCACCTTCTTGACCGCTGGAGGCGGCAACGGCGGACAGGGCGGTCAAGGCCAGCCCTCCATCGGCGGGCTCGGCGGTACCGGCATGATCCCCGGCGGCACTGGAGGCATGGGCAGCGGGACCAACGGCTCCACCGGCACCTCCTCCAGCGGTGGGCACTCCAGCTCGGAGTTCGACCTGCACGGCGGTGGCGGTGGCGGTGGCGGCGGAAACGGCTACGCAGCCGTCGCGCGCGCGGGCGGCACCGGGGGAATCTCCCCGGGTGGAAGCGTGAATGAAAACGGTACGGCTCCGGCGTCGGTAATCGCCACCGGTGGCGGTGGTGGTGGCGGCGGATATGAGCACCCCGGCGGCCACGGCGCGGTGCCCGCTGGAGGTGGTGGCGGCGGGGCTGCCGCCCCGCTGGGCTCGGGCTGGACCGCTGGCGGCAACGGCGGCAACGGGATCGCGTTCGTGATCGAACGGTTCACCTAGTGGCCAACGCACTGGCGACGATGCGCGTCTACACCGATGACGCGGTGTGGACGAAGCCGGACAGGCTCCTACGCGTCGATGTCCTGGTCCGCGGTGCGGGCGGCGGCGGTAGCGCCAGCACGGGCGGTGGTGGCGGTGCGGCGGTCCTGCTCGAGCGGATCCGACCCGACGACCTCGACGCCACCGTCAATATCGTCGTCGGCCTCGGCGGGACGAGCGGCGGTGACGGCGGTGCAAGCCAGTTCGGAAGCATCGCAGCCCCCGGCGGTGCGGGAGGCGCCAACGGCGGGATCGGCGGGTTGGTAGCGGGCATGCGCGGCGGCAACGGGGGATCCGCCGGACAGCCCGGACAGGCGGCTACGAGCGGTGTTGTCCGACTGCTCGCTGCGGGAGGCGGCGGCGCCGGGTCCGGATCGACCGGCGGCCTGTCCGGGCTGGTCCCAGCCGGTGGCACCAGCCCGACCTTTTGGCAGTGGTGCCAATCAGGCGGCGGCGGAAACTCCGGCAGCGCTGGAGGTTTCCCCTCCGGGGGTGGCGGCGCGGGGGCCGCGGGCGCACACGGCGCCGTCGTAGTCATCGAGTACACACAGGAGGTCTGACCAGTGAAGACAGCTACCGTCCACATCCCGTCTGTTGACGGATATTTCGGCGTCGCGGCTCGGTGCTTTCAGCTCGACCCGCCCCGAACGATCGACGGACACGCGCACGAGTACGTCACCGTGGTGGTACAGCAGCGGGTCGGGCCACAGGCCGCCGAGGTCAAGGTCTACCCCGCACAAGCCAGCGGCGCGAGCGCGAGTTTGCAGCTCACCCGCCGGGTCGGCTCCTGCACCCTCGACGGCGACCCTGACATCGAGGGCTGCTACTGGATAGCGCTCCAGCTGCTCGGCGGCTACCTCGTCCGCGCCCAGGACGCCTGATGCTGTTCAAGTCGCTGCCCAAGGGGCCAGGGGAGTCGCTCGACTTCAAATTCGATTGGGGCTCAACGGTTCGCGGGCAGCCGCCCTACCTCGAGCCAGGCGAGACCATCGCCGCCTACTCGATCACCGCCGACCCCGGGATCACCGTCACCGAGGACCAGATCGTCGACGCGGGCCGTGCCGTCGTGGTGTGGCTCGCGGGCGGGACCGTCGGCCAGACCTACGAAGTCCTGTGCTCGATCACCACCAATGTCTCCCGCACCGCCGAGCGGACCATGTCGGTCCCCGTCATCAGGAAGTGACCCATGACCGCAGCTTTCGGAATCTCGTTCACCGCGGAAGCCGAAGTGACGCACGCCGTCACCGACGCCAACCGTGCGCTTGTCGACGCCGACCAGGCCGCCATGCGCGCACAGAAGGACCTCGCCGCCAGCCGCGCCGATGCCGCGCACGAGCTCGAGGGTATGCACACCGAGCTGGCCGATCAGGAGGACTGACGACGTCGTTGAACAGGTTCGGTCAGAGCTCGTTCGACACTCCACCCGAGCGCCATTACCCGGTTGTAAAAGACCCCATTCGGCAGGCCAGCTTCGCGGGCCCACTCAGCCATCGTCTGCGTGCGTCCACGGTGCGTCAGGTGCCGATTGTTACCCCGGTTGTTGCCCTGCGTGAGTCCAGTTGCCCAACGGCAATTCTCGGGTGAGTAGTTCCCATCGTTGTCGATTCGATCGATCGTGTGACCTTCGGGCCGCTCGCCCATGTCGGCGATGAAGTTTTCGAAGGTGTCCCATCGTGGATCGATCGTGATGCCGCGGCCTCCGTAGCGCGGGCGATTCTGGCTGACGCGGCGGTGCATCGCCTGCCAGGACTCCCAAGTAGCCGTTTGCGCGTACCCGTGGGTTTCGGCTCGGCGGTTGCCGAGCAGTGATTGGGCAACCAGGCAGCCACACGACTTGGTGTTGCCGCTCAGCAGGTTTCCGGTCGGAACCACGACGTCGCGGCCGCACTCGCATCGGCATTGCCAGTAGCTGACAGTCGTTCCGTATTGCTGCCGCGACGGCGCGGAAGAAATAGCAGTCAGCGCACCGAACACCGTCCCTATCAGGTCCTTTCGGTTGTGTGCAGGCTCGCGCCGCAGGCAACCGCAGGACTTGGTGTTGCCGTACCGGAGATTTCCCGTGGTCGCTTCGAGCTCGACTCCGCAGTCGCACCGACAGCGCCAGTACCGCTGCGTCTTTCCGCTGCTACGTGTTCGCGACTCGGCTGCGGACACGACCGTCAACCTCTCAAATCTCTGGCCAGTCAGATCCGTCCCTTTTCTTCCCACATTGCAAGTTTATATGAAGAAGGAGCATTGTCATGAGCGTCGGCTTGCACACGACCAACTTGGCGAATCGCATTCTCGACCACCTGCGCGGTGGCACCGCCTGGACTCAGCCGGGCGGGATCTACGTCAAGCTCCACATCGGCGATCCCGGCAGCGCGGCCACCGCGAACCCCTCCACGGTGACGACCAGGATCGCCGCGACCTTCGCTGCCGCTGCGTCTGGTGCCATCGCGCTCACCGGCACCAACCCCGCGTTTTCGATGACGGCTACGGAGACGATCAGCCACATCAGCGTGTGGGATGCGAGCTCCGGCGGCAACGTGCTGTGGACCGCGCAGCTCGCCAGCGCGAAGTCCGTCGTCAACGGCGATACCCTCACGCTGACCTCGCTCGGCTTCTCGCTCGCGCCGTTGGCTGCGTGAGCTGATGGCCGGTCCGATCCGGGGCGGCTGCTACCTCGCATCGACAGCCGCTGCCGTGGCGGGCAGCGGCCAGCCCGCCAAGAAGGTGCCGCTCGACACTCTTCACACCGGCTTTCCGTACACGCTGGCGCTTTCGAGCAACAGCCTGGTTGTGCGCGGGACTGGGCCCATCGTGATCGCAGCGCAGTGCAGCATGCCGTCGGGCGCGACCTGCACAGCACAGCTGCGGATCAATGGCAACACCGTGGCCACCGGGGGCACGGCGCTCGCCAGCAGCGTCGGATTCGTCTATCTCGGCGCCCGCGACGGGGACTTGCTGACCCTGTGGGAGACGGACAACGGAAACGGTGTCGTCCACAAGGTCGCGTCCGGTCCGACGGTCACCTTCATCACCTACGAGGTGTATGGGCCCGGGAGCCGCGGATCGACCACGCCAGCCATACAGCGTGCCTCGCTGTACTGAGAGGAGATCACATGCCTGCCAAGATATTTCGCGCCTACAACGGCGCATCCGGGTCGCTGGCCGCTACCTCGGTCATGTCGACACAGTCGACGAGTTCCTCGGCGAACCTCACCCGCACCATGCTCCAGATCGCGCCGAGCTCAACCGCGCCGAGTATCCGCGTGATCGGCTGGGGGTACGCGTTCGCGGCACCACCAGCAGCGAACGTGGTGATGGACCTGGTCGACTCTGGTGCCATCTTCGCGTCCAGCTTGACCGCGCACGTGGCCGCCGGGATTCAGCGTATGAACGGCCCAGCCGCTGAACAGTCCAGTGTTCAGTTGGGCACGGCGCTCACCGGATACTGCACGACCGCTGCGGGTACTCCGAGCACTGAGGGCACCTACACCGCGAGCACCACCCGTCTTCTGGACAGCCGGTTCGAGAACGGGCTGTCGTTCTACTGGCGATTCGAGCTCGGGCGCGAACCAGAGATCCCGGTAGGCAACTGCCTACGGCTGCGGGCAACTCCGACTTCGGCTGCCGCGCTCGCGTTGCACTGCTGGATCGATTGGGAGGAGTAAGTGCCTCGCCTCGGCCGGGCATGGCCAGTCCTCAACTCCTCCAGCTCAAGCGTCTTGGCACGCGAGCTGACTGACGAGGGCGACCTGGCGATCACCGCAACACTGACCGCCACTGCGGTGCGCGGCGTCGACGTAGCCACGTCCACCGCGGTGACCGCGACGCTGACCGCGGTCGCGCACCGGACCGCCAACGTCAGCGCGACCACTGCGGTCACGGCCAGCCTGCCGACCGACGCATTCGTCGGGCCGACGGTGGAGGCGGACACCGAGGTCGTCGCGACCCTCACCGCGGCGGCCGCGCGCGCAACTGTCGGCGGGGCTAGCACCGCGGTCACAGCCACAACCGATGCGGTGGCCGCGCTGGCGACCGTCCTCGGTGCGGGAACGGATGTCACAGCGACCATCTCGGCGGAAGCAGCGATGTCGCGACCGATGGCCGCGAGCACCGAGGTCACTGCAACGCTCACCGCGGCGGCCGGCATCTTCGTCGCCGCACAGACCACCATGGTCACGGTCGCCCGGTCTGCGTCAGCGGTCCGAACAGCTGCCGGGGTGAAGACCGCCAACGGCGAACTCGCGGTCGTGGCAACCACAACCGCGGGCGCGGTCCGCACGACTCCGGGCGCCGCGCCCACCGTCGTCAATGTAAGCCTCGACGCCGAGGCATCGGTTGCCCTTCACACGGGCGTCCAGCAGCTCGTCGTCCAGGCCGGGCTCACCGCGATCGCCCGGATCCTCGGCGCACCAGACCCGCTCACTCCACCGGAACGAACACTGCAGATCGCCGCGGAGGACAGGGTCCTGGTTGTCGGGCACGAGGACCGTACACAGCAGATTCCGGCTGACCGGCGGGTGCTCGCTCCAGCGCGGTGATCGGAAACTCGACCGATATCTACAGTCCGCCTTCGGAAAGCGCGACTTTGGGTTTGCCGAACGCGGTCAGTGAGTCGTCGTCGCCCGCGGCGAAGGCTTGCTCAAACCACATGCGTGACTTCTCGGTGCCGTGCTGGCCGTTTTCGTTGGCCACCACGTCGACCCAGACTTTGACCAGTAGGCCGTCGAAGGCTGGCGGACCGAAAGCGTCGATGAAGTATCCGGATCCAACAACGTGCGATGCGATGGCGGCTTTCGCCTCGGTTGCCATCTCCGTCTGTCCGGCCGAGGTCTCCCAGTATGCAGTCGAAGCCATGGCAGGCTCTTCGCGAGACTGGCTGTATAGCCACGCACCGCCTATTGCTCCACCGACAACCAGCACAATGGCTACGACGGCTCCGAGCACGGCAAGCGGCCAGCGCGGGGAAGCGGGCACTTCGTTGGAGATGGAGTTCACCAGCTGGTCCTAAGTGGGAGAGGGCGGCCTCGGTCGGCTGCAGGATGATCCTGCACGCTGCATCGGAGTGTGTCCCGCAATCGATACAAAAGCGCCCCGTCGGATTCGTTCCGGCGGGGCGCATTTCGTCGTTCACGTGCGGGTCACTCGTTGCGCTGGTCCATTGCGCGGATGCCGCCCGCCGATCGCGGGGACTTCCAGGTGCCGGGGCCGTAGCTGATCTCCATCGAAGCTTCGGAGCTGTCGCCGTCTGCCTTGCCACCGGCGTTGCCGTCGGGACCAGCAGTCACGAGGATCTGCATGTGATTTCACCTCCTCTCGAATATCGGTCGAGCCGGATGGATCAGGTCAGCGGCGGATCGAATCGACGACCAGCCAAGCCACGCCCAGCAACAGCACGATCACGAGCACCAGCAGAACCACGTCCATGCGGATCTCCTTCGCTTGTCGAACTGGGTGGGTCGAACAGATTGGGGAGGCGGCGGGAGTGTGCCTCCTCGGGCGAGACGATGACGACGTCGGCTGCTGAGATCAGGGACTCGGGGATCTCGCCGCCGAGGTGCTCGACGGACGGCACGACCACTGCCTCGACCTCGTCGCGCGCGATGGTCGACAGCAGCTGCGCAATCGGGTCGGCAGTGTGCTCGCTGAACTCGATGGTCTTGATCGGTCGGTAGCCGAGACGCTCAGCGAGAGTGCGGATCTGGATCTGGTCCCACACCTTCCGCGAGCCGGAGACGTCGGCCCGGATGTAGCCGATGGCGGTCGGCCTCACGCCTGAACCTCCGCACTCGCCACAGCAAGGCCCTTGTCAGTGGGCTGCCATACGGCGCCGCTGGCCTTGTTGCGCTTGCTGACCCAGCGCCCGGCGCGAAGCTGCTCGAGGTACTGCTCGACATGGAGCGTGCTCTGCTTGGCGGCCGAGGCCAGTTCGGGTGCGGTGCAGGGCAGTGCGTCATACCCGCACAGGTTCCGCAGCACCATCAGCTGCACCCTGCTCGGCATATCGGGGGCGCTCATCGGATCGCCATCCACTGACCGCAGCGGTTGGGCACCACGAGCTGCTGCGTGCGCAGCGACTCCACTGCCTGTTCGATCTCGGACCGCGGGCGCTGCAAGATCGCGGCGATGGTCTCGGGGTACAACAGTCGTGAAGGTTGACGCCGTGCGTCGAGCACCTCGGTTTCCAATGTGGTCATGGCGTCCCCTGCCGTCAGCCCCCGGCGAATCGAGGGGTGACTCAGACGTTAAGACCGCATGGCGCTTTGAATGTTCGATGTTTGTTCGGAACGAACACGCGTACCGTGGGGACCATGCACGAGGGTGACACCGTAGGCGCGAACATCAAGCGAATCCGCAACCAACGCGGCATGACCCAGGGTCAGCTCGCCGCCGCCGCTCACGTCGGCAGGGCAACCCTGTCAACGGTGGAGAACGGCCACGCCGCTGCATCGACTGTGTGGATCGGCGCCATCGCCGGAGCGCTCGGCGTCGACGCCGGCGTCCTGTACGGGCAGGACGAACCGGAGCAACTTCTCGACGTCCTACCAGTGTTGCGGCGTGCGTTGGCCGCGACCGATCTTATGGACCCAGACCTGGAACCGCAGCCGATCGAGAAACTCCAAGCCCTCTCGGCGCAGGTCGCACGCTGGCGGAAGGACACCGCTTACCGCAAGGTCGTCGGTGCCCTCCCCGACCTTGTTGACCAGCTGCTGATCGCCGGGAACCATGGGGGCGAGCCCGCCTTCGCGCTGCTGTGCGACGCCTACCGTGCGGCGAACACGGTGGCGCACAAGCTCGGGTACTCCGACTTGTCCCTCACCGCGACGGAACGAATGGAGTGGGCGGCAACTCGGTCCGGTGATCCGCTGCTCCTTGCGACCACGCACTATGTCAAGGCGGCCACCTTGTCGCGCGTTGGTGCGCCGCAGCAGGCGCTCCGGCTACTCAATCGGGCAATGTCCGACATTGAGCCCATCGTTGATGAGGACGCCACAGCCGCCGCCGTCTACAGCATCCTGCACATGCGCGCTGGGACCATCGCCGCAGCGATGGGCGATGCGGACACCTCCCGCTCGCACCTCGCCGAAGCCTCCCAACTCGCAAGGCATTTCGGTCCGGAGCGGATTGTCTACGACACCCCCGTCGGCGCGACGAACATTGCCCTGTACCGAGTGTGCGCGGAGGTCGATCTCGGAGAGCCGGGCAGGGCGCTCGAGGTGGCGAAGGGGACTAGGTTCCCTGACCGGTTTCCAAAGGAACGCATGGGCTACTTCTGGCTGGATACCGCTCGTGCGCACCTCTTGGCGGGCGATGTGGACGAAGCGATTGGTGCGCTGTACGAGTCGCGGCTTGCGGCGCCGGAGCACTTCCGGTCGTCGTCGTCAGCGAAGAACATCATCAAGACCGCTGCGGCGCAGCAGCGACGAGCATCGGAAAGTCTGCGGAGCCTGGCGAACTACGCGGGCGTGCGCGACTAGCGGGCTCGCCGCTCATCGAACACGGTGTGAGCGCAGCGTTCGGTGGGCGGTGGCCACATGATCACCGCGCCGCAGGTTCGGCAGCAGTGGGTGCGGTGGTGGCCGCCGGCGGCGGGGCAGGCGAGGCTGCCGACGAGCACCCGGCCGGGGCCTAGCCGGTGCCCGTTCGGGCAGGCGACGGGTTCGGGCTCGACCCAGTATCCGTGCCGCACCTGGTAGAGGCGGCCGGGCTGGACCTCGGTGCCGTCGCGGAGACGCCACACGATCGAACGCATGTGCGAATCTTAGCGCTCAGTACGGGAGGTTTCCCAGGTACTGATCGAGGTCGACGGCCGGAGGATTCTCGGCGCGGTCGAGCAAGGCGCGCATCCGATCCAGCACTGCGGTCGCGGACTCGCCTGGCGTGTAGCCGAGGTGTGGCATCCGCAGGATTGCCAGCGCACTTTGCACGTCGGCCAGGGTAGGTGGATCTGCCATCTCGGCGACGAGCTGCTGGTGCAGGTGCTCGGCAGTGATCGATGTGTCGGGCTCGATTGCGTCGATCACGGCAGCCATGATGGCTGCCTCCTCCGATGAGATCGGGTCGTCGTCCACGGGTCGAAGTCTAAATGGAACACGCGCCCCAGAGGATCATGAAGGCGTTCCGACGGGCACGAGCCCGGTCTCGTCGCGCACCAAATCACCTGACTCGACCAGGACCTTTACGTGAGTGCTCACGGTGCCTTTGTGCAGTCCGGTGCCGCTTGCGATAGCGGTCACCGACCTGTGCCCACCGCGCACTGCATCGAGCACCTTGTCGCGGTTCGAGGTTGCGGTGGGCACCAGCTTTTCCGTCCGCGTCGGTGACTCGACGACAAGGGTCGGGGCGGGTGCGGCGGTGCCTACCCAGATCGGCCGCGCGGGCAGGTCGATCACGTCCTGCGGCGGTATCGCCCTGGTCCGCACCGGGTGCGGCAACGATGTGGGCCCGGATCGGATGAGCGCGACGCCGGGGATCGGCAGTTCGTGGGCGTTCCAGCCGCGTTCGGTGGCGTCCTCGCCCATGACCACCCGGGACTCGCTGGGGGTGGACAGCGCCAGAGCAACGCGGACGCTGATCTGGGCGCTGATCTGCGGGTCAAGCCCAGCGTTCGCGCCGGAGATGGTCGGTTTCTGGGTCGCCCAGACCAGGATGATCTCCGCCGCGCGGCCCATGCGGGCGATGCTGCGCAGGTTGTCCATGATCACCGCGTCATCCCCGCGTGAGACCGCGAGCAGCTCGGAACCCTCGTCGACCACGACGGTGATCCGCGGGCACCGGGCGCTGATCTTGACGACATCGTCCCCGCGCGGAATCAGGTCCAGGCGTTCCTGCATCTCGGCGACCAGCTCGGCGGTGACGATGGTGATCTCCTCGACCGTGGTGGCCGTGCGGGCGCGATGCTCCCAGCAGCGGGCCTCAACCTTTTTCAGGTCGATGAGCACCAAGCGCTCGTCCGGGTACTCGGACGCCTCGGCCATGAGCGGCCGCAGCGCCCAGGACTTCCCGGAGCCGCTCATCCCAGCGACGAGCTTGCGCCGCCCCTTCGACACGGGGACAGGCTCGCCGGTGACTGTGTCCACGCCCCACGGTGCGCCGGGCGTCCAGCCGGTGAGGTCGATACCGTCGGCGGCGGATCGGGTGCGCAGGGTGATCGTGGCCCGGTCGCCGTGGCTGCCTTCGGAGACCTCGATGCGCAGGTCGGATCGGGCGCCGAGCAGGGCCCGGATCTCGGCGGTGCGGGCCCGCAGTGACGCGGGGGTCCATCTGCCGTCGAGACGCACATGTGACACCAGCCCTGCCGGGGTGAGCGTCGCCCTCCCCGGCAGGGTACCGGCGAGACCGCGCGCCTCGGCGTTCGCCGTCCACCAGGAGGCATCGAGGCGCTTCGCCAGGCGGTGCTCCTCGGCGGTGAGGCCGTCGGGCAGTTCGGTGCTGACGCTGCGGTGGCCGAGCCACAGCACGGCGAGGTGCCCGACCAGGATGGCGGCCGAGATGATGATCGGCCACCGCGCCCACGCGTCCCAGTAGGCAGCAGCCACCGACAAGCAGGTGTGGGCGGCGTGGACCTTGGCGGCGACGCCCCAGATGGTGGGCGGGTAGTTGCGATGGGCGGCGCGCAATGCGAGACGGGTGCTGCGTACCTGCCCGCGGGCGGCGCGATGGGAGGTGCGGGCGGCGCGGCGGGTGGAGGCCAACGGCCACCGGGTCGCAGCATTGGCGTGTTTGCGTTCGGCGCGGGCACGGGTCGCTTTCGCGCGGGCGGCGCGGTGGTTTCGCTGGGCGTCGATCAGCGCGGTGAGGTGGTCGGGGGTGCGCAAATCTTGACGGCGTCGGGCCTCGGCGTCCCACCACCGCGTGATGCCTGCGCAGTGCGGGGTGAGCGTATCCGCGACGCGGCGGGGTCCACTGGTTATGCTCTTGCGGTCCACGGTGTTCTCCTGAGGAATGCGTGGAAAGGCTCCGATACCCCCGGCAAGGGGTGTCGGAGCCGACTTTGTTTCTGGACGGGTTGATGGGGTTGACCTGGGAGGTTGATGGGTTGAGAGGGTCAACCCCGTGTGACCTGCGGGGTTGAGGGGTTGAGGCCCGGCAGAGAAGTGGGGTCTACGCGCGCGGGTGCTAGACCCCTGCCCGCGACTCGCAGACGCCGACCATCGCCTGGACGCTCTCGAAGCGGTCGACGGGAAGGTCGCGGCAGCCGTGCTCACCCCAGACCTGGAAATGGAGCAGGCCGCCCGCGGCCCAGCTCCATCGACCGATCTCGATTGTCGCGCCGCCGCGCAGCGTCAGCGTGGCCGACCCGTCACAGTCGGAGAAATGCCGGCGGGTGATGGTGCCAGGTCGGCACAGGGCGATCGTCGCGGCGGCCAGAGCCTGCGGGGTGAGGGTCGCGGACTGGGTGGGGGCGGTCATCGCGCATCACCCATGGATGTCGGCGGGTAGTAGACCCGCAGCGAGGTCTCACCCAGCGCGTTCAGCGCCATCTGCTCGGCGAGGACATCGCAAACGTCCGGGCCGACTTCCGACGGGTCGACACCTTCGATGATCGGCATGGTGTACCGGTCGAAAGATCGCGCATCGCCCATGGCGTCGGCCCACTTCTCGCACATCTCGGCCACCTTGGCGGCCGCAGCGTCGCGGTCGGCGGGCAGCTCCTCGTCGATGACGACGGCGAGTTCTCCGGGCTGCGGAAGGTCAGCGTTGTGGGTGACGACTGACCACCGGAGGCTGCCCTGCTCGCGGGTGATGGTGATCGCGTAGCCGCTGCGCAGCTCGAGCTCGGCGGACTCGTCGCTCCATTCGCGACCTTTGGTGATAATGCCGGGTGGACAAAGCCCTTCGGCCGCGACGGCCAGGCGGGCGGGGGTGAGGGGAGGTTCGGTGGTGGTCATGGAGACGGCCTTTGGTTGGAGTGAGGAATATCCCTAACCAACCATCAGTGGGGCAAACTTCACGATTCTGTTGACAGCCCTGCTGGCGCTCACCCGACTGCTCACGGCAGGCCCGCGGACCAGTGCTGCTGCGGCGGCGGGAGTCGTCGCACTGTTCGTCGTCATCGCGCGTCCAGACCCGAGTGTGCTGCGCGCGGCGGCGATGGGCTCGGTGACAGTGCTGGCCCTGCTCACCGGACGACGCAGGCAGGCGCTACCGGCGCTGTGCGCGGCAGTGATCGGATTGCTCGCCGTCGCACCGCAATTGGCGGTGAGCGCGGGATTCGCATTGTCTGTGCTCGCCACGGCGGGACTGATCTTGCTCGCGCCCTGCTGGGCGGACTGGTTGCGAGCGCGCGGATGGTGGCGCGCACCCGCGGAGATCGTCGCGGTGTCGGCGGCCGCGTTCGTCGTCACGTTGCCGCTGATGGTCGCCCTGTCGGGGAAGGTGAGCCTGGTGGCGATCGTGGCGAATGCGCTCGTCGCGCCGGTGGTGGGGCTGATCACAGTGATCGGTGCGGTGGGCGCGGTCGTGGCGTGCATGTGGGTTGATGGTGCGGTGTGGGTGCTCTGGTGTGCCCGCCCACCGATGTGGTGGTTGCTCGGCGTCGCCGATCGCGCTGCCGCGGTGCCGGGCGCCACTGTGACGGTGCCGGGAGGCGCGGTCGGGGGAGCGGTCGCGGCAGTGGTCGTCGTTGCCGTCGTGGCGGCCTTGCGTTGGCAGCACACCCGCAGATACCTCGCCGTCACGGCGTTGGCTGTGTCGATAGTGCTGCTCCCGGTGCGCTTCTTACAACCGGGTTGGCCGCCACCGGGTTGGGTGCTCGCGATGTGCGACGTAGGCCAGGGCGATGGTTTGGCCTTGTCGGTTGCTCCTGGTGCCGCGGTCGTCATAGATGTCGGTCCCGACCCTCGCCCGATGCGTGCCTGCCTGGACCGCCTGAGAATCACCCACATCCCCCTGCTCGTCCTCTCCCACCCCCACGCCGACCACATCAACGGCCTCACAGGCGCCCTCCGCGGCCGCACCGTCGACGCGATAGCCACTGCCCCAGGCGAACTCCGCCCAGCTATCGCCCACACCTGTGCCGTCGCAAGCCGAACCCACGAGTCGGTCTCGGTGCCGACACCGCCGAACCTCACGGCGGCAACCGGAACTCCCTCGCACTCGGCGACACCGGCCGTGCCACGGGAACTGGAACCGACGGCAGCCTCACATCCGGTGGAGCGATCGTCAGTTGTGGGCGCTGACGCGCGGCCGAGGACGGGAGGTGATCAGGTCGTGTGCCAGAGTGGGACCCCCGGGGAAAGGTTGGCTACGGGCGAAACCCGGTCAACGGACCACGGTGTTGCCCAGCGGGAATCGCATGGCCATAGTGACGACACCGGTGGAGTCGAGCGGGTGGCGGAACTCGCTGGCGCGGCCGGTATTCCGCTGATGGAACTCCACGCGGGGCATGAAATGACCTTCGGGACAGTCGGATTACGTGTGCTCGCCCCGAGTCGGGAGGTGCCGACGTCATTGGCGGCCGATGAGGCCAACGATCGGTCGCTGGTGATGCGGGCTCGTACTCCGGCCGGGACGATCCTGTTCACCGGTGACATCGAGGCACAGGCGCAGGGGCGGCTGCTGCGCGAAGGCGATGTCCGGGCGGACATTCTCAAGGTGCCGCATCACGGATCTCGCACCACCACACCCGAATTCCTGCGTGCCGTCGGTCCGCGCCTGGCATTGGTCAGTGCCGGGTCGGGCAACACCTTCGGGCATCCGCACCCCACGGTGACCACCGCCTTGGCCGCGCTCGGCACATCCGTGGCCCGGACCGACCTCGATGGTGATGTCGTGGTCGTGGGTACCGCCGCTGACCTACGGACTGTCACCTCCCGTCGACGCGCACCACAGACCCGTGACTCGATGGCGAGGGCACGGTCGCAGGGTAAGGCGCCGGGTGTGGCGCGTGTCCCGGTTGTCGGTGGGCGTACGTAGGATCGGCTGGTGAGCGAACGCCCTGCCTCGGTACATCTGGTCCTCGGAGACGAGGAACTGCTGGTCGAACGCGCGGTTGCGAAGGTGACCGCGCAGGTGCGGGCCTGTGCGCCCGATCCGGATTCGGTGCCCGTCGATCGATTGCGCGCCGGTGACGCGAGCACTGCCGAGCTGGCCGAGTTGCTCAGTCCGTCGCTGTTCGCCGAAGACCGGGTGATCGTGCTCGAGTCGGCGTCGGAAGCGGGCAAGGACGCGGTCGCGGTGATCACCGAGGCCGCGGCCGATCCGCCCGACGGTGTGGTGCTGATGGTGCTGCATTCGGGCGGTGGGCGGGCCAAGGCGCTGGCACCCGCGCTGCAGAAGAAGGGCGCGACCGTCCACGAGTGCACCAAGCTCAACAAGGGCGCCGAGCGGGTGGAGTTCGTACGGGGCGAATTCCGGTCCCTCGGGGTCAAGGTGCCGACCGAAGTCGTTCAGGTCCTGCTCGAATCCGTCGGTTCCGAACTGCGCGAATTGGCCGCCGCCTGTTCACAATTGGTGTCCGACACCGGTGGCAAGGTCGACGCGAACGCGGTCCGTCGCTACTACTCCGGCCGAGCCGAGGTCACCGGCTTCGACGTTGCCGACCTCGCCGTCGCGGGCGACCGCCCCGGCGCGATGGAGGCACTGCGCTGGGCCACCGACCGCGGTGTTCCACACGTCCTGCTGGCCGACGCCCTCGCCGACTCCGTCCACACCATCGCCAAAGTCGGCTCGGCAGGCCGCGGCGATCCGTTCGCCCTCGCCCAGAAACTGGGCATGCCCCCCTGGAAGATCAAGAAAGCCCAGGCCCAGGCCCGCGGCTGGAACCCCACCACCATCGGCACCGCCCTGCAGGTAGTCGCTACCCTCAACGCCGATGTCAAGGGCGGCGCCGCCGACGCCACCTACGCCGTAGAACACGCCCTCGCCCGCATCCTGGACCTTCGCGCCACCGGCTGAACCGACCTCGGTACCCGTCCCCACTGATCAGGCGCGCCGCACCGCCATCCAATCGGGATCGAATCGCGATGTCTGTTCGCTGTCGCGGCTGGCACAGTTGATCATGAGATGGTTGAGCCGAGTGGTAGCCGGGATGGAAAAGGCGGGCGCGGTCGACGCGGTCGGGGCTCGGCGGGGGAAACAGCGCGGCAGGTGGTGAAGGTTGTCGCGGCGGTGTTGTCGGCCGCGGTGGTGATGGTGACGGCGTACGGGTGGTCGACGGCGGGGAGTTTCGATGCGGGGTTCTTGCGGTCGCGCGCGATCGGTGACGACGCACCGCATTCACTCGGGGGCGATCTCAATATCTTGCTGATCGGGTTGGATACCCGGCGCGATCAGAACGGCAACGAACTGCCGGCCGAGGTCCTCGACCAACTGCACGCGGGCGACGGTGACGAAGGCGGGTACAACGCCAATACCCTGATCCTGGTGCACATTCCGGCCGCGATGAACAAGATCGTCGCGGTGTCGATTCCCCGTGACGACTACGTGCCGGTCACCGGCATCCCGGGCTACACCCACGCCAAGATCAAGGAGGCGTACGGGTTGAAGAAGGCCGCCGTGCAGGACCAGCTGATCGCGCGGGGCATCACCGACAAGCGGAAGCTGGAACAGGCGGGCAGGGAGGCCGGGCGAGCCTCGACCGTGGCCGCGGTCCGGGATCTGACGGGGGTACCGATCGACAGGTTCGCCGAGGTCACCCTGGCGGGCTTCTACGATCTGGCCGCCGCGCTGGGCGGCGTGGAAGTCTGCTTGAACAAGCCGGTGAAGGACTCGGAGTTCTCCGGCGCCGATTTCCCCGCGGGCCGCCAGCAGCTCGATCCGGCACAGGCGCTGGCCTTCGTCCGGCAACGGCACGGGCTGGAGAACGGCGATCTGGACCGCACCCACCGTCAGCAGGCGTTCCTGACTTCGGTAGCCCGACAGCTACGTAGCGCGGGCACGTTCACCGACCCGGGCAAGCTCTCGGCGCTGATGGATGTGGCGCATCGCAATATCGTGCTGTCGGACGGCTGGAACATGACCGAATTCGTCCGCACTCTCGGTACCGCCGACGATCCGCAGGTCGAGTTCCGCACCCTGCCGGTGCTGCGCTACGACGTGATCAACGGCCAGGACGTGAACATCGTCGACCGGTCCGCGATCCGCCGCGAGATCGCCGCGGCCTTCGGGATGCCGGTGCCGACCGCCACCACGACCGAGCGCACTGGACAACGCACGGAACCGCCGGCCGCCTGGTCGTCGGAGTCGACCGCGGGCGCTTGGCGGACCAGCACGACCACATCCGAGCCGAAGACTCCTGACGCGGGCACGCCGGTCCGCAGCGACATCACCTCGGGGCAGGTGCCCTGCGTGAATTGAACTACTCGTGAATTGAGCTACTCGCCGGCGACGACGAGCGAGATGTCCACATCCTCGTCGTCGTCGAGGTCGTCGTAGCGTCCCTCCCACTCGTCGTAGAGGGGAACCTCGTCCTCACGGGTGACAATCCACGCGGCGCCGTAACCACCGTCCTCGTCGGGCACCATCACATTTTCGACTTTGAGACCGATGCCCAGGATCTCCGCCGCGCGGATCACCTCGGCCAGGTCGTCGCCTCGTACCACCGTCTGATTCGCGTACACCGTCAACATGGCGCGAATGGTAGCCGGTGGAAGGGAACGACAAAAGCCGCCGTGGTCATCGAGGCCACGGCGGCTGCGTCTTGCGAAGTACTACCAGCGAGCACCAGGCTCGCCGACGATCAGATCTTGTTCAGAGCCAGCGCGAGCGCGGACTTCTTGTTGGCCGCCTGGTTGGCGTGGATGACGCCCTTGGACGCGGCCTTGTCGAGCTTGCGGCTCGCGAACTGCAGCTGCTCAGCAGCCTTTTCCTTGTCACCGCTGGAGGCAGCTTCACGGAAGTTGCGGATCGCGGTGCGCAGCGCGGACTTGACCGACTGGTTGCGCTTGCGCGCTTCCTCGTTGGTACGGATCCGCTTCATCTGGGACTTGATGTTGGCCACGCCTGTATCCTCTGGTTTCCTGTCGCTGGGTGGTATTCCTTGAAAGCTCGTCGGGCGCGCGCCCACGATGCAGCAGGTGGTGCTGAACTACGGGTAACACCGCGCCGAAGATCGAGGTTACCAGCTCGGCACCCCCCGGCGAAATCGGCCCTCGATCCACCGGATCGGGGAGACGGCGCCGATTTCACCCGTTTCAGGTGATGCAAAGAATTTACCTGTGTCACACACGACGCTGCTCCCGGGTGATGCACAGTTTTTGTCATGACCTCCACCACTGCGCCGGGTACGGCTCGATCTGCATCACCGGCGATGGTGAGAACGAACGGACATCCGGCAGCCACGCACACCGGATTGTTCGAGGGGTACGGCCCCGGCCGCTTCGCCGACGCGTTCGACGAGATGTTCGACGGGTCGGGAAAAGTGCGGGCGCCCTACAAGGGTATCCATGCCGCGATGGCGGCCAATGACGTCGATGACCTGGCCAAACGATCGGACGCACTGGACCGCGCGTTCATCGACCAGGGCATCACCTTCTCCCTCTCGGGTCAGGAGCGGCCCTTTCCGCTGGATCTGGTGCCGCGGGTGATCGCCGCCGCGGAGTGGGCCAAGCTCGAACGCGGGATCAAACAGCGGGTCACCGCGATGGAGCTGTTCCTGGCCGACGTCTACGGCGAACAGAACATTCTGCGTGATCAGGTGATCCCCAAGCGGCTGGTCACCTCGTGCGAACACTTCCATCGCGAGGCCGCCGGGCTGGTACCGCCCAACGGTGTACGCATCCACGTCTCCGGCATCGACCTGGTCCGCGACGAAAAAGGCGACTTCCGGGTGCTGGAGGACAATCTGCGCTCGCCGTCGGGAGTGTCCTATGTGATGGAGAACCGGCGCACGATGGCCAGGGTCTTCCCCGATCTGTTCTCCTCGCACCGGGTGCGCGCGGTGGGCGACTATCCGGGCCACCTGCTGCGCGCGCTGCGGGCCTCGGCGGCGCCCAACGAGGTCGACCCGACCGTGGTGGTGCTCACGCCGGGCGTGCACAACTCCGCCTACTTCGAGCATTCCCTGCTGGCCAGGCAGATGGGCGTCGAACTGGTGGAGGGTCGCGACCTGTTCTGCCGTGACAACGTCGTCTATATGCGGACGACGGCGGGCGAGCGTCAGGTCGACGTGATCTACCGGCGCATCGACGACACCTTCCTCGACCCGATGCACTTCCGCCCCGACTCCGTGCTCGGCGTCGCCGGGGTGCTCAACGCCGCTCGCGCGGGCAATGTGGTGATCTCGAGCGCCGTCGGCAACGGCGTCGGCGACGACAAGCTCATCTACACCTACGTGCCCAAGATCATCGAGTACTACCTCGGCGAGAAGCCGATCCTGCCCAATGTCGACACCTTCCGCTGCTGGCTCGACGACGAACGCGAGGAAGTGCTCGATCGGGTCGGCGAACTGGTGGTCAAACCGGTCGAGGGTTCCGGTGGCTACGGCATCGTGATCGGGCCCGACGCCTCACCGCGCGAGCTGGAGGCGATCAAGCGCAAGATCAAGGCCGACCCGCGTGGCTGGATCGCGCAGCCGGTGGTGCAGCTCTCGACGGTGCCCACCAAGATCGGTGACGATCTCGCGCCCCGCCACGTGGACCTGCGCCCGTTCGCGGTCAACGACGGCGACGACATCTGGGTGCTGCCCGGCGGTCTCACCCGGGTCGCGTTGCCGGAGGGCTCGCTGGTGGTGAACTCCAGCCAGGGCGGCGGCAGCAAGGACACCTGGGTGCTGGCCGGGCGCGCGGGGTCGGTCGACCGGGAACTGGCCGGACCCGAACTCGTCAGCGAACCGCCGCAAGCGGATTCGTTCGAACTCGGTCGCGAACTCAGCACGCCGCAGGCCAACCAGCAACAGCAGCAACAACAGCAGACACAGCGGCTGATCGGGGAATAGAGACATGCTTGCTCGAAACGCCGAATCCCTCTACTGGATCGGCCGATACGTCGAGCGCGCCGACGACACAGCGCGCATCCTTGACGTGGCAGTGCACCAACTGCTCGAAGACGCCACTGTCGACGCGGACCGCACCTCCCGCGTGCTGTTGAAGGTGCTCGGGATCGAACCGCCCGAGGGCCTGCGCCTCGACGTGTGGTCGGTCACCGATCTCGTCGCCTACAGCCACGACCACGGCGTCTCGATCAGTGACTCCATCACCAAGGCCCGCGAGAATGCCCGCGGCGCACGCGAAGTCACCTCGAGCGAGATGTGGGAGTGCCTCAATGCCACCTACAACGGCATGGCCGCGGCCGAGCGGGCGGCACGTGGCCTCGGTCCGCACGAGTTCTTCTCCTACATCAAGGGGCGGGCGGCGATGTTCACCGGACTGACCGACTCGACCCTGAGTCGCGACGACGGCTACCGCTTCCTGCTGCTCGGCCGCTCCATCGAACGCGTCGACATGATGGTGCGGCTGCTGCTCTCGCGTGCCGGTGACAAGACCTCCTCGCCCGCCTGGGTGACGGTGCTGCGCTCGGCGGGCGCGCACGACACCTACCTGCGCACCCATCGCGGTGCCCTCGACGCCGCCAGGGTCGCCGAGTTCATCCTGATCGACCGCCTGTTCCCGCGGTCGGTGTTCCACACGCTGCGGGTCGCCGAGGCCTGCCTGACCGAGCTCGATCAGCGACCCGGCAGCCGCGTCGGCGCGCGGCACGAGGCGCAACGGGTGCTCGGACGCGCACGCAGCGAACTCGAATTCCTGCCGCCGGGAGTGTTGTTGGAAGATCTGCAGAGCCGCCTGCTCGCTCTGCAGAAATCGTGCCGTGAGCTCAGTGAAGCCGTGTCACGCCAGTACTTTCACGCCGCCCCGTGGGTGGCGTGGACCGACGTGCGCAGCAAGCAGGACAGCCGCGTGCAGGTAGAGGGAGAGCTATGAGTTGGCGGATCAGGGTGGTGCACACCACCGGTTATGTCTACGACGCGCCGGTGACGCGATCGTTCAACGAGGCCAGGCTCACCCCGCGCGCCGACAGCAGACAGAACGTGATCCTCAATCGCGTCGAAACCGTGCCCGCCACAAGGGCTTATCGCTATACCGACTACTGGGGTACCGCGGTCACGGCTTTCGATCTGCACGCACCGCACACCGAACTCGAGGTGACCGGGTCCTCGGTGGTGGAGACCGAACCGTTCGCCGAACCGGCCGAGGAACTGAGTTGGGACGAGCTGCAGGGCGGGCGTGTCATCGACCGGTTCGACGAGATGCTCAGCCCCACCGCCTATGTGCCGCGCGATCGCAAGCTGGCGACCGTGGCGCGCCAGCTCTCGCGCGGTGAGGAGCCGGCCAAGGCGGTGGTGCGCGCGGCCGAGTGGGTGCACAAGGAAATGGACTACATCGCGGGCACGACCTCGGTGCACACCTCCGCGTTGCAGGCCTTCGCCGAGCGTCGTGGCGTGTGCCAGGACTACGCCCACCTGACGCTGGTGTTGTTGCGCAGCATGGGAATTCCCAGTCGCTACGTGTCCGGCTACCTGCATCCGAAGCCGGGCGCGGAGATCGGCGAGACGGTGGCGGGCCAGTCGCACGCGTGGATCGAGGCATGGACCGGACAGTGGTGGGGATATGACCCGACCAACAATCTCGCCGTCAACGAACAGCACGTGTCGGTCGGTGTCGGACGTGACTACGCCGATGTGCCGCCGTTGAAAGGTGTGTTCTCCGGCGGCGGCTCGACAGACCTGGAGGTCGTTGTGGAGGTCACCCGCCTCGCGTAATGTCCGAGAGGCTCGTGCGGACCCCGCTCGCCGCGGGGATGATTCCTCCCGGAGAGGTGGCAGCCGATGTCTCCCACTGCACAGGAACTCGTCGAAATCGAAGTAGTCCCCGAGCCGAAGAAGTGGGCGGCGGAGGGGCTCGGCACTTTCATCCTCGTGATGTGTGGCGTCGGCACGATGGTGCTGGCGGGCGATCGGGTAGGCGCGCTCGGCGTCGCCTTCGCCTTCGGGCTGTCGCTGATGTTTCTGGTCTACGCGATCGGGCCGATCTCGGGCTGCCATGTCAATCCAGCTGTCACGCTCGGGCACATGTTGCTCGGGCGGATCAGTGCGATCGGCGCGGTCGGCTATGTGATCGCCCAGTTGGTCGGCGCGTTCCTCGCCGGACTGGTGCTGTTCGCGCTGGCCAACAATCTGCCCGCCTACGACCGCCCGGTCGACGGCCTCGGCGCCAACGGCTGGGGTGCGCACAGCCCGTCGGCGGTGACGGGGCCCCTCGGTGAGGTCGTGGTGCAGAACGGGTACGGCTTGGCGGCCACCATCATCATCGAGGTGATGCTCACCGCGCTGCTGGTGTTCGTGGTGCTCGCCTCGACCGATCAGATCTCCGACGTGCCGCTGGCCGGGCTCTCGATCGGCGTCACTCTCACGGTGATCTACCTGGTGTCGCTGCCGATCGACAACACCTCGGTGAACCCGGCGCGCAGCCTTGGCGTCGCGCCGTATCAGGACGGTGCGATGGCGCAGGTGTGGGCGTTCATCGTGTTCCCGCTGATCGGCGGGGCGCTGGGGGCACTGCTCTACGGCCTGATCTTCGGCCGGTCCAAGGACGTGCACTCCTAGCTACGAACCATCGAACCCCGATCCGGTGTCCCCGGGTCGGGGTTCGATTGTCGTTCAGCTCCAGCTGTATTCGGCGACCAGGCGGTGCGCGACCAGGTCGAAGGTCTTGCGCTCGACGATGGCGCCCTCGCGCCGGATGCCGTCCTCCGGCACGTCGAGCACCCGGTCCAGCCGCACCCAGCTGGGCCTGCCGTCGTGATCCCACGGCCCGGTGCCGATCCCGACCCAGTTGTGGTCGTGGGCGCGGTCGGCCTTGGACGACAGCATCAGTCCGAGCAGGGTCTTGCGGTCGCGTCCCACCACCAATACCGGCCGGTCCTTGCCATTGGTCGGGTCTTCTTCGAACGGCACCCAGGTCCAGACGATCTCGCCGGGGTCGGCGCGCCCGTCGAGTTGCGGGCAGTAGACGATCTGGCGGGCGCGATGAGCCGTCGGCACGGGTGTCGAGGCCGTCGGGCGCACCGCGACGGCGGGTCCGGGCTTGGTCGCCAGTGCGTCCACCAGTTTCTCGAGCAGTCGCGGCCCCTGCTTGCGCACGATCTTGGGCCCCTGCTCCTTGGCGATGACGCCGAGCTGCTTGCCGAGACTGTTCCAACTGCTGGCCATCTGTGAAATATAACGCCGACTCGCACTTCGGTGCACCGGTGACAGGGGTGGGGCGGGGTGAAATGGGTCGTCTACTTGCGGTCGGGTGCACCGGTGGCACGGGTGGGCCTGGGTGCATGGGACGATGGGCGCAGTTCGCCGATACCCCTCGAGGAGTGGAGTGGCTTCCAGTTTTGCCGATACGACGTTCACCGATCCGTCCCGGATCCGGAACTTCTGCATCATCGCCCACATCGACCATGGCAAATCGACCCTGGCCGATCGGATGTTGCAGCTGACCGGTGTGGTCGAGGAGCGGGCCATGCGCGCCCAGTACCTGGACAGGATGGACATCGAGCGCGAGCGCGGCATCACGATCAAGGCGCAGAACGTGCGGTTGCCGTGGCCGGTCGACGGCACCGAGTACGTGTTGCACATGATCGATACTCCGGGCCACGTCGACTTCACCTATGAGGTCTCCCGCGCGCTCGAGGCCTGTGAGGGTGCGATCCTGCTGGTCGATGCCGCGCAGGGCATCGAGGCGCAGACCCTCGCGAATCTGTATCTGGCGCTGGAGAAGGATCTGACGATCATTCCCGTGCTGAACAAGATCGACCTGCCCGCCGCCGATCCCGATCGGTATGCGGCCGAGATCGCCCACATCGTCGGCTGCGAGCCGGACGACGTGCTGCGGGTCTCGGGCAAGACCGGTGTCGGCGTGCGAGAACTGCTGGACAAGGTGATCGAGGCCGTTCCCTCTCCTGTCGGCGACGCCGACGCACCCGCTCGCGCGATGATCTTCGACTCGGTCTATGACACCTACCGCGGCGTGGTCACCTACATCCGCGTGGTCGACGGCAAGATCTCCCCGCGCGAGAAGATCAAGATGATGTCGACGGGTGCGACCCACGAGTTGCTCGAGGTCGGCATCGTCTCGCCCGAACCCAAGGCCACCCAGGGGCTCGGCGTCGGCGAGGTCGGCTACCTGATCACCGGCGTGAAGGACGTGCGCCAGTCGAAGGTCGGCGATACCGTCACCAGCGCCCGCAACGGCGCTGCCGAGGCGCTCACCGGCTACCGCGAGCCGCGCCCGATGGTGTACTCGGGTCTGTACCCGGTCGACGGATCCGACTACCCGGATCTGCGTGACGCACTGGACAAGCTGCAGCTCAACGATGCCGCGCTCACCTACGAGCCGGAAACCTCGGTGGCGCTCGGTTTCGGTTTCCGCTGTGGCTTCCTCGGTCTGCTGCACATGGAGATCACCCGCGAACGGTTGCAGCGCGAGTTCGATCTGGAGCTCATCTCGACCGCGCCCAACGTGGTGTACCGGGTCGAGATGGAAGACGGCACCGAGCATGTCGTCACCAACCCGTCGTACTGGCCGGAGGGTAAGTCGCGGCACGTGTACGAACCCATCGTGAAGTGCACCGTCATCTCGCCGAGTGAGTTCATCGGCTCGATCATGGAGCTGTGTCAGCAGCGTCGCGGCGAGCTGGGCGGCATGGACTACCTGTCCGAGACCCGCGTCGAGCTGCGCTACACCATGCCGATGGCCGAGATCATCTTCGACTTCTTCGACCTGCTGAAGTCGCGCACTCGCGGCTACGCCAGCCTCGATTACGAAGAGGCGGGCGAGCAGGAAGCCGATCTGGTGAAGGTCGACATCCTGCTGCAGGGCGAGGCCGTCGACGCGTTCAGCGCGATCGTGCACCGCGACGCCGCGCAGGCCTACGGCCACAAGATGACGACCAAGCTGCGCGAGCTGATCCCGCGTCAGCAGTTCGAGGTGCCGATCCAGGCCGCGATCGGCGCGAAGATCATTGCCCGCGAGAACATTCGGGCGATCCGCAAGGACGTGCTCGCCAAGTGCTACGGCGGCGATATCAGCCGTAAGCGCAAGCTCCTCGAAAAGCAGAAGGAGGGCAAGAAGCGCATGAAGACCATCGGTCGCGTGGAGGTCCCTCAGGAAGCCTTCGTGGCGGCACTGTCCTCGGATTCGGACAAGCCGAAGAAGTAGGGCAAGCCCCAGAACGACAGCTCAGGCGCCGGTGCTCACCGGCGCCTGAGCTATTTCCACCCGCAGACGGACGCCGCCCAGTGGGCTCCGGTCGAGTCCGGCTGTGCCGGAATGCAATTCGGCCTGCTGGCGGACCAGTGCGAGGCCGAGACCGGAGCCGGGGGAGCCCGGTCGTTTGGCGAATCGGTCGAAAGCGGTGGGGGACAGGTGGTCCGGAATGCCCGCGCCGTTGTCGTCGATGGTGATCTCGGCGCCGGTGCCGGTGGCCCGCGCGGCGACGATGACCTCGGTGGCGTGCCCGTGCAGGACCGCGTTGGCGACGGCGTTGGTCACGATCAGCATGATCCCGCCGGGCAACCCGTGTACCGGGACCGGGTCGCACGCGGTGAGCGTGACGTCGACGCCGGGATTCGCGCGGCGCGCGTTCTGCACCGCGCGATCGAGGGTTTCGCACAGTTCGAACGGTTCGAACGCGCCCTGATCCGTCAGCTCGCCCACGGCGAGACGTTCCAGATCGGTGAGGGTGCGCTCGATCTGGCCCTCGGCGGCCAGCACGTCGGCCAGGACGGCGCCGCGCTGGTCGGCGGGCAATTCGGTGCCCGCGAGCACCTGGAGGTCGGTGCGCATGGCGGTGAGCGGGGTGCGTAGTTCGTGGGCGCAGACGGCGGCGAAGTCGCGGGCACTGGCCAGCGCCTGCCGTGTCTCGCCGTGCGCGGTCTCGAGACGCGCCAGCATCCGGTTGATCGCGTCGGAGAGTTCTTCGGCTTCCTTGGCGCCACGTCCCGACAGCGGTGGCAACTCGTCGAGTGTGTCGATTTCGTGGGTGGCGGTGGCCAGCCTGCGCAGGGGTCTGGCGGCGAATCCGGCCAGTATCCAACCCAAGACGGCGGCGACGATCACCCCGGCCACCCCGATGGCGAGTCCGATCAGCTGGCTGCGGGTGATGGCGGCATCGACGAGTTCGCGATCGGGGTCGAGCCGGACCACCAGCCCCGGCGCGCCTTGCACCTGCGCCAGTGACTCGTTCGCGGGTATGCCGGGGACCACGATCGTGCGTTCACGAGGGATGGGCGGTGCGAGGACCGGAGGCCCTGGTACCGCAGGAGCCCCGGGATCACCGTCGAACCGTTGCGCGACCTGCACCCGCATGCTGGACACGGTCTGATCGAGCTGGCTGGTACCCGCCACCTTCAGCAGCGCGCCGTAGGTCAGGCCGAGGGTGACCGCCACGATCGCGGCGACCACGGCCGATACCAGCGCCACCCGGACCCGCAGCGACCACGAGGCCTTCACGGCTGATCCCGCAGCACGAACCCGACCCCGCGGACGGTGTGCACCACCCGTGCGACACCGTCGGCCTCCAGTTTGCGTCGCAGATACGAGACGAACACATCGACCACATTGGTGTCGGTGCTGAAGTCGTAACCCCAGACGGCAGACAGGATCTGCTCACGCCCGAGCACGACCCCGGCATTGCGGGCCAGCATGGCCAGCAGCTCGAATTCCCGTTTGGTGAGGTCGACCGGCGCCGAACCGGCGTGCACCCGATGCCCGGTCAGATCGATCACCACCTGGCCGACCTGGATCGTGTCGGTCGTGGCGACGGCGGTTACCGGCCTGCGCCGCAACAGTGCGCGCAGCCGCGCGACCAACTCGCCCAGATCGAACGGTTTGGTCAGGTAGTCGTCGGCGCCGCGCTCGAGCGCCGCGATCCGGTCGGTGACCGCGCTGCGCGCGCTGAGTACGCAGATGGGGATGTCGTTGCCCATCGCGCGCAGCGCGGTGACCACGCCGACACCGTCGAGTTCCGGCATGTTCACATCGAGCACCATGGCGTCGGGTGCGGCCGAACCCACCAGGGAGAGTGCACGGGCGCCGTCGGGTGCGGTGATCACCTCGAAGCCCGAGAGTTCGAGGCCGCGCCGCAGCGACGCGAGCACGCGGACCTCGTCGTCGACGACCAAGATCTGCTGTCCCGTCATGCACTCACCCTAGTGTTTTCCGTTGTTCGCGCTGGTCAGAACGGTCGTGCGGGTTCGGCGTCGGCAGAACCGGTTGCCGGTGCCGGGACGACGTCGGCGAAGCCGCCGGGCGCGGGGACGATGGTGTGCTCACCGTCGGGGTGGATCCGCTGGCATTCCACCGGACCGTCCATCGGCGGAGCGGGGTGGCCTGGGGCCGCGCGTTCGATGCGGATCTGACCGGATTCCTCGCTCGGTCGGCCGGGAACGGTGTGCTCGAAGTGGACACGAGGCCCGGTGGCCAGCGGGGGCGGTCCGGGAACGCCGGGGCCGCCCGGCGCGGTGCAGATGATCGTGGTTGCCCGGCCGTCGTCGGGACGCTCGCCCGGAGCGGCGGAGGCGACGCCGGTGACAGTGGCGGTGATCACGGCGGCGCCGCCGAGTACGGCGGCGGCCTTGACGCGATTGCGGGTGGAGAGTGCGGTCATGATCGGGCTCCTGACTATGCGTTTCACCGACCTCCTCGGCCGGCGAGCCCCGACGTTATGGCGCCGATCTTCACGCTCCGTTGAGCAATCGTTAGAGTTCTCTTCGGATCGTGCGCGCCCCTGATTCCCCGGGCTCGCCGAAAGATGTTGCTCGCCATAAGGTGAGTACCAACCGGCCTGGACGAAATGACAGGTCGAAGTCCGGGAAATAGTGTTGGATGGGCCTCACTTCGCCGCTGTTTGTGGTGGGGAACCACAGCGATGCGATGTTGGAGCTTTGATGACGCGTGATCTGCCTTTCGATGACGGTGCCGCGCGCGCAGACGGGTCGGAGGGGTCGGACACGGCCTACCGGATCGCCAACGGCGTAGCCCGGGTGGCCAGGGCAGGCGCCTATGTCACCGGTGGCGCGTTGGTCGCGGCCAACGGGACCGCGCGCGAGCCGGGCACCAGCAATGCCGACAGCCGGTACGCGGGCTGGTCGCAGCAGACCGTGCCCACCGATCCGAGCCCGGACGCGCCGAGCCCCATCGTGACCTTCCCCGACTTGGCTGTCGAGCCCCCGCCTGCCCCCGTGGTGCCGCACGCGCCGATCTTCGCGCCGCCGAAGGCCGAGGCCTCGATGGTCGCCGTGCCGGACGAATCCGGCTGGCGCCCAGAGATTCCGGGCTCCGATGGTGATCGCGAATTCCGGATCCCCGGCAGTGACGAGCCGTCCAGCGGTATCGGCATTCCGGACTACGGGCACACACCGGCAGGCCCCGGCTACGGCAACAGCCCCTTCCCACTACCCGGCACCACCCCGGACCCCGGCTTCGACCTCCCCGGTTTCGAAGGTCCGCCCGGCCAGGGCAACCTCCCCGGCTTCGAACTACCGGGCACCGGCAACGGCCTGCCCGGTTTCGACGGTCTGCCGGGCGGTGGCATCGGCATCCCGGGCTACGACGGCTTGCCCGGACAGGGTTTCGGCATCCCCGGCTATGACAACGTCGGCATGCCCAGTGGCGATCCGGGCGGCTCCCACGGCGCATTCGACGGTATCGGCGGCATGTTCGACGGCGTCGGCGCGATGGTGACCACCGACTGGCAGGTCGACGTCCACGTCGGGCTCGACGGGATATGGGCCACCTCGCAGATGAAGGTCGACGTGCAGGTCGGCCAGGTCGGCGATCAGCTCGACGACTACGGCCAGTGGCTCGGTGACGGACTGAAGGTTCCCGGTGACCCAGCAGCCACCTCGCCGACCGGGTCGGGCCTCGGTACCTCCTCGTCCGGTGGCACCGGCCTCGGCAACTCCTCGTCGGGTGCTCCCGGCCTGCCCGGATCGTCGTCCTCCGGCGTGGGTCTGCCGGGTGCGACGGGCCCGGCTCCTGCCATCGCCGCGCCGGCGCCGCCTGCCGTCGCGGCTCCCGCGCCCGCGCCGGTCGCCGCGACGCCGTTCGCTCCGGCTCCCGCACCCGCCCCGGCGCCGATCGCCCCCGTGCCCGCGCCGATCGCCCCCGCCGCACCCGCGCCGGTCGCAGTCAACCCCGTGGTCAGCACGCCGTTGCAGACCACCATCCAGCCCGATGTCGCGACCACCCCGATCGCGAATGTGCTCGGCCACCAGGGCGTTTCGCCGCTGACCGCGCCCGCGGCCTCGGTGCCCGCCCTGTTCACCCCGCCCACACCGACGAAACCCGCTGTGTTGCCCGATGTTTCCGGTGGCGGCAACACCCCGACGACGGTGCCGGTGACCGTCCCGTCCAAGGTCCCGACCGTCGACGTCGACACCCCGACGACGGTGAAGCTGCCCGTTCCCACGGCCACGGTCCCGACCGCGCCCGATGACACCAAGGTGCCGATCACGGTGTCGCCGACCGGTCCGGTCAAGCCGACCGTCCCCGACGACGACTTCACCACCAAGCCGGGCACCACCACCGGCGGCGTGACGACACCCTCCACCGGCGGGAGCACCCCGACCGTCGATGTGCCGAGTCAGACCGCTCCCCACACGACCGCGCCGGTGCCCACCCAGCAGCCGACCGCTCCGACGAAGCAACCGACCATCGACCAGCCGACCAAGCAGCCGACCGTCGACATCGATCCGCCGACCGTGGTCACCCCGCCGCCGGTGGTCACCGTGCAGCCGACCGTCGTGCCGGTGAAACCCCCGGTCATCGAGACCAAGCCGATCGCCGCCGAGTTCGACCAGCACCACGGCGGTTACCATGGCGTTTCGGCCGGACTGTTCGATTCGGGTGTGGGTGGCGGAGATTTGCTCGCTACCGCGTTTCCCGTCGAGCACCATGGGTATGACTTCGTGGTCTGAAACACGACGATTTCGGCCGTGTTCGATGCGACGAGAGTGAGGAACAGTTGTCTGCCGCAGCCGGACTGCAGACCGCGACGGTGAAGCATCCGGATGTGATGGCTCCCGTTGTCGCGCTGGTCGACGAACTGCGGGAACTGGTCCGCTCGGGCGGCCGCAACGACCTCGACGCCTGTCTCGGGATGGTGCGGGCAAGGCTCAGCGATCCACGGGTCCGGATCGTCGTCGTCGGTGAACCGCAGGCGGGGATGAGCACGCTGGTGAACAGCATGGTCGGGTCCCCGGTCAGCGCCACCGAGGGCAAGCCGAGCGTTCCGGTGATCGTCGAATACGGTCAGGCGCCGAAGGCGACGCTGGTGAAATCGGCGCCGGGCGGCCAGGTCGAACGGGTGCCCGTCGATCCGCTGAACCCCCTTCCCGCCCTGACCGCCCTCGGCGTGCTGCGCGCCGAGTTCGCCGAGCCGAGCGCGCTGCTGGCCGACGGTCTCGTCGTGATGGACGCGCCCGGCTCGACCGCCCACGAGGCGGCCGCCTGGTCGATGATCGCCGCCGCCGACGTGGTCCTCTACGCCACGGATTCCGCCGCCGAACTCACCGAGGCCCAGCTGGACTACCTGCGCCGGGTCGAGCAGGTGTGCCCGTCGGTGGTGTGCGTGCTCACCAAGATCGACCGCAACCCGCACTGGTCACTGACCCAGCGGCGCAATCGCACGCTGCTCGACGGTGCCGGGCTGAACTTCGCGGTGGCTCCTGTCTCGGGTCTGCTGCACCGGGAGGCCACCGAGCGCGGCGACCAGCAGCGTGACGCCGAGTCGGGGGTGCCCCAGCTCATCGATCACCTGCACGAATATGTTGTCGCCCAGGCCGATTCGGTGGCGGTGGCTGCCGCGGTGCGCGATATCGCGCTGATCACCGACCAGCTCACCGTCACCCTGCGGGCCGAGTCGGACACGCTGCGCGACCCGCGCAGGCGCGCCGAGATCACCCAGCGCCTGGCGGCCGCGCGCACCACCGCCGATCAGCTGCGCCAGCGCACCGCCACCTGGCAGGTCACCCTCGTCGACGGCAGTTCCGAGCTCAGCGCCGATATCGAACACGATCTGCGGCACCGGTTACGCAGCCTGGTCCGGGAGGCCGAGGCCGAGATCACCCGCACCGATCCCGCTCGCAAGTGGGCCGATTTCGCCTCCGAACTCGACGCCAGGATCTGTGAGGCGGTCGAGGAGAACTTCGTGATGGCGCACTACCGTGCCGTCGAGCTCACCGAGCAGGTGGCCTCGAAGTTCCCGCCCGACAACCGAACCCCGCCACTGCCCGAACTGCGACTGACCAACCCCGGCGAGGTCCTGGAACCGGTACAGCCGCTGGAACCCCTCGAAAGCGCCAAAGCCGGTGTGGGACAACAGCTGCTCACCGCGCTGCGCGGTTCCTACGGTGGCATCCTGATGGTCGGTCTCGCCACCAGCCTGCTCGGCATGTCGCTGGTCAACTGGTACTCCGCGGGCGCGGGTGTGCTGCTCGGCGTGAACGCGCTCTGGGACGACCGCAAGAACCGCAAGCAGCGCAGGCAGGCCGAGGCCAAGGTGGCCGTGGCCCGGCTGGCCGATGACGTGATCTTCCAGGTGGGCAAGGAATCACGCAACCGCCTGCGCGCACTGCAACGAGTGCTGCGCGACCACTACACCGAGATCGCCGCCGAAGTGGGCCGCACCGCCGACGAGGCACTGCGCGCCGCCGAGGAAACCGGCCTGCGCTACGGCGACCACCGCGAACTGCGCATCACCGAGATCGACGCCGGCCTGCGCACAGTGGCCGGGCTACGAGCCCGCGCCGAACGTCTCACCTACTGAACAGCCGCGCGGTGGGCCGACCACCGCGGACGAGGGTTCGGGCCTTCACGGTCGGTGCGAGGGTGCGTGCGCGGGCTGGAACTGACCGGCGTTGCGCTGGTCCTCGGCCCGGATCACGTGGGTCACGGCGTTGATCAGAGCCAGGTGGGTGAACGCCTGTGGGAAGTTGCCCAGGTGACGCCCGGTGCGCGAGTCGATCTCCTCGGCGTAGAGGCGCAGCGGGCTGGCCAGTCCGAGCAGCCGCTCGCACAGATTGGTGGCCCGTTCGAGTTCGCCGATCTCCACCAGTGCCGAGACCAGCCAGAACGAGCAGATCGTGAACGTGCCCTCCTCGCCTTCCAGGCCGTCGTCGGTGGTTTCGGTGCGGTAGCGCAGCACGAGCCCGTTGACGGTGAGATGGTCGGCGATGGCGAGCACGGTCGCGCGGATACGCGGATCGTCGGGCGGCAGGAAACGGGTCAGCACCACCAGCAGCAGTGAGGCATCGAGAGTGTCGCCGCCGTAGGTCTGGGTGAAGATGCCCTCTTTGCTGACGCCGAATTCGAGGACGTCGGCCCGGATCTCCTCGGCGATCTCGAACCACTCGGCCGCACGCTCGTGCTGGCCGTGCATCTGCGCCAGCCGGGCACCGCGATCCAGCGCCACCCAGCACATCACCTTCGACGAGGTGAAGTCCTGCGGTTCACCGCGCACCTCCCAGATCCCGCGATCGGGTTTGCGCCAGTTCGCGACCGCCGCGTCCACGGTGCGTTCGAGCAGTGGCCACAGCGATTCCGGCACCTGCCCGCGCGATTTCACGTGCAGGTACACCGCGTCGAGCATGGTGCCCCAGATGTCGTGCTGGTCCTGGTCGTAGGCGGCGTTGCCGATACGGACCGGGCGCGCGCCGTCGTAGCCGGAAAGATTGGGCAGCTCGTATTCGGTGATGTGACGTTCCCCGCCGATCCCGTAGAGCACCTGCAGGGGGACCGCGTCCCCGTTGTCGGCGGTGGTGACGTCATCGAGGAAGGCGAAGAAGTCGTTGGCCTCGCGGTCGAGTCCGAGGGTGTACAGGCCCCACAGCGCGAAACTCGCGTCGCGCACCCAGGTGTAGCGGTAGTCCCAGTTGCGGTGTCCACCAGGGGTTTCCGGAAGGGAGGTGGTCGAGGCGGCGAGCAGCGCACCGGTCGGCGCGTAGGTGAGTCCTTTCAGGGTGAGCGCGCTGCGCTGCAAGTAGCTGCGCCACGGATGATCGGGGAAGTCGCCCTGGGTGATCCAGCGCCGCCAGCATTCGGCGGTCGCCCACATCTTCTCTGCCGCCTCGTCGAAGGTGGCGGGCGCGGGCAGTTCCGACCAGGTCAGCGCGACGAATACCTGGTCACCCTCGGACATCCTGGTGCGAGCCCGTGCCTCCCTGCCCTCCAAACCGAGTCGCAGGTCGGTGGTGAGAACCAGCCACGGCCCGGCCTCCGGGTCGCTCGTCGCCCGCGCGGTCGCCTGCTCGTAGACCTTGCCGGTGTACTCCCATTTCGCCCCACCCTGGTGGTAGTCGAACGAGGGCTGACAGCTCATTTCCAGCTCGACGGTGCCGCTCACACACTTGACCGTGCGCAGCAGCACGTGTTCGGCATCCCAGTCCATCGGGGTGCGCCGGTGGGTCTTGGACCGGGCGATGTTGTTGTGCCACGGGCCGAGTACCAGCGCGTCGCGCACGATCAGCCAGCCGGTTTCGGTCTGCCAGGTGGTTTCCAGGATCATCCCGCCCGGCAGATACCGCCGCGCCGCAGGCACGTTCTTGCCGTAGGGGCCGATGCGGAAATGTCCGGCGCTGCGGTCGAGGACCGCGCCGAAAACGCTGGGGGAGTCGGGGCGTGGCACGCACATCCACTCCACCGAGCCGCTGCTGGCGATCAGGCAGCTGGATTCACAGTCGGACAGGAAGGCGTAGTCGTCGATGGGTGGAAACGCACCGCGACGGCCGCTGGAGGAGACCGGGCTCAGAATCGGCAGGCTGTCTACGCTGGGAGACTCCATACCCCATCATCACGGCGGTGCGGGCGCGCGTCCACCGCTGCGGGTGGCGATCTCGGTTGATCCGCTGGTCGCGGCCCGGGAATTCCCCCGCACCGATGCGGACGGCGAGGGCGTTCACGGTGACCGACTAGGCTGGTCGGCGTGCAACGCATCGCAGGTTGGTGGGACGGCTTCGAACTCTGGGTAGCCGGGCTGCCGTTCATTCCGCAGTTTCTCGTGGTGCTGGTCGGCATGGTCCCGATCAGCTTCGCCATCGCCTTCCTCCTCGACCGCGGCTTGCGCATGGCCTTCCGCGTTCTGCGCCGCGACGATCGCATCGAATCGCCGATACCGGTCACCCTCGCCGAACGCCCGACCGTGAGCAGCGGTGCCCGCTGATGCCACGTTCTCGCGTTCAGCTCGCTCTCGTCGCCCTGCTCGTCCTCGTCGTCATCGCCTGGTTCTTCACGCGGTGATCGGCGCGAGCGAGCGCCCGCGCCGACGCCGCGGCTAGTTCTTGCGCCAGTCGTCGAACCGTTTGCCCAGGTCCGACACCGTGCGGCCGACTTCCTGGCCCACCGTGCTCACCGCCGAGCCCACATCGCGTCCGAGGTCGCGCACCGTGCGAACCAGCATGTCCTCGGATTGATCGAACGACTCACGATAGTGCCGGGCCGCCTCCTTGACCTCCTCGCTGATGCTCGCGTTGCGGTCGTGCTCACGGCGCGGGTAGGTGCCGCCGAGCACCCGGTCGTAGTCGCCGGACTGGATCCAGCGACGCAGCTCGGCCGCGCGCAGCACCGAGAACGGGTGCGACTGCAATTCCAGATTGAGCAGCTTGAGCACGCCGTCGCGCAGGTCACCCGAGCGCATGTAATCGTCGGCCTGGTCGAGGAACGCGCCGTGGTTCATCTCGTGCAGCCATGCGCCACCCGCGGTCTTCATGTGCACGCGCACCGAGGCCTCCACGTCCTGGCAGCACAGCAGCCCCGCCCGGTCGCCGGACAGCTCCGACTTACGGCTCCACTCCATCAGCGCCGCCACGATCGCGCGCAGCGCCCAGCCGCCGACCGGCATCCAGCCGACCGAGGCCGACAGGCGCATCAGGTGCATGAGCATCGTGCGATACACCGCATGCCCCGACAGCGCGTGCCCGAGTTCGTGGCCGACCACGAACCGCAGCTCCTCGGTGTCCATCAGTTCGAGCAGGCCGGTGGTGAGCACGATGAACGGCTTGTCCATCCCGATGGTGAACGCGTTCACCGACGGGTCCTGCAGCACGAACATCTCCGGTGTCGACTGCGCGTCGAGCACGCCGACGCAGTCCGCGCGCAACTGGTGCAGCGTGCGGAACTGCCGATCGTCGACCCGCACGGCGGTCGCCAGGTACATCAACCGGTGCTGGCGCTCGCGCAGCAACCCCGACAGCGCCCGCAGCACCGTGTCGAAGCCGCTCAGTGAGCGCAGTGCCACGAGCGCGGTGCGGTCGGCCGGGTGTTCCCAAGCGCGCGTGCTGATCTCCGGAAAACGCGTGCGCACCCGGTCTGGAGCCATGGTCATAGGATGAAATCCCCCCTGGTTAGAGAACTCTCGTCGATTGCGATCATCATGTCGCAATCTGCTACAGTCTGCCTGTGTCGTCGAGTGTCGCCCCGCAGATCCGCCATGAGTTGGCGTTGATCGCTGTCGGCAACCTCGCGGTCGCAGACATTCTCTGTCGATGATCGGCTACCGGACTCGTCTGCGCGTTTCTGCCCAGTAGACTGGCGCGCGCTTTCCTTTCGCAGTCGTAGTCCGTCACTCCGGGGGCCACCGGGCCCGAGTCGCGCCAACTGTCGTGTATCCGCACACGGCAGGTCTACCGATCGACATGAGCGTTCCCTGCAGCCACGAAAATCGTTGCGCCGCAGGTCCTTTCCCGAAAGGTTCACCCCCAGTGTCTTCCAAGCTGTCTCGCACCATCTGGATCGGTTCGCGCCGCCGCGCCGCCGCCATCGCTCTCACCGCCGTCGCCGCGGTCGCTCTGACCGCCTGCGGTGGTGGCGCCAGCGACTCGACCGACGGAGCAGCGGCCGCCGACGGTAGCGGAGGCACCATCAACCTCTACGCCTACGCCGTCCCGAAGCCGGGCTTCGACAAGGTCGTGCCCGAGTTCAACAAGACCGAAGCGGGCAAGGGTGTGCAGGTCCAGGCCTCCTACGGTGCCTCGGGCGACCAGTCGCGCAAGGTCAAGGACGGCGCCGAGGCCGACGTCGTGAACTTCTCCGTCGAGCCCGACATCACCCGCCTCGTCGACGCGGGCCTGGTCGAGGAGACCTGGAACGCCGACGCCACCAAGGGCATCCCCTTCGGCTCGGTCGTCACCCTGGTGGTCCGCAAGGGCAACCCCAAGGGCATCAAGGACTGGGACGACCTGCTGAAGCCCGGTGTCGAGGTCGTCACCCCGAACCCGTTCAGCTCGGGCTCGGCCAAGTGGAACCTGCTCGCGCCCTACGCCGCCAAGAGCGACGGCGGCAAGAACCAGCAGGCAGGTCTGGACTACCTGTCTCAGCTCATCTCGCCCGAACACGTGAAGGTGCAGCCGAAGTCGGGCCGTGAAGCCACCGAAACCTTCCTGCAGGGCACCGGTGACGTGCTGCTGAGCTACGAGAACGAGGCCATCTTCTCCGAGCGCAACGGCGACCCGATCGAGCACATCAACCCGCCGACCACCTTCAAGATCGAGAACCCGGTCGCGGTGCTGAAGAACTCCAAGAACCTGGCCAAGGCCACGGCCTTCCGCGACTTCCTCTTCACCGCCGAGGGCCAGAAGGCGTGGGCGCAGGCAGGCTTCCGTCCGGTCGACCCGAAGGTCGCCGCCGAGTTCGCCAAGGACTTCCCGACCCCGGCCAAGCTGTGGACCATCGACGACCTCGGTGGCTGGAAGGCCGTCGACAAGGATCTGTTCGCGCAGGGCACCGGCAAGGTCGCCGTCATCTACGACAAGGCCACCAAGTAGGCCGTGACCCGGCTCACACGCGATACTGGACAACTGTGACTGACAGCAGTGGGCCCGCCGGGACCGGGGAAACCCCCGATCCCGGCGTCCCCGGCAAACCTGAAAAACGCAAGCCCGCGGGCCGACGCTGGTCGTGGCTGCGTGTCACCGGCTCGGTCGGTCCCTTCGGCATCGGCGTCGCCGTGATGTGGCTCAGCATCATCGTGCTGCTGCCGCTGGCAGCGCTCACCGTCAGCTCCTTCGAAGAAGGCTGGTCGGGCTTCTGGGACGCGGTCACCGCGCCCTCGGCGCTCGACTCGCTGAAGGTGACGATCGGCGTCTCGGTGATCGTGGCCGTGATCAATGTCGTGATGGGCACCCTCATCGCCTGGGTGCTGGTGCGTGACGAGTTCCCCGGCAAGGGCATCGTCAACGCGCTGATCGACCTCCCGTTCGCGCTGCCCACGATCGTCGCCTCGATCGTGCTGCTCTCGCTCTACGGCCCGAACAGCCCGGTCGACATCCACCTCAACGCCACCCAGCCCGGTCTGGTGGTGGCGCTGGCCTTCGTCACGCTGCCGTTCGTGGTGCGTTCGGTGCAGCCGGTGCTGATCGAGGTCGACAAGGAAGTGGAGCAGGCTTCACTGTCCCTCGGCGCGAGCAACTGGATCACCTTCCGCCGCATCGTGCTGCCCACCCTGGCGCCCGCGATCATCTCCGGCGGCGGCCTCGCCTTCGCCAGGGCGATCGGCGAATACGGCTCGGTGGTGCTGATCGGTGGCAATATCCCGCGCGAGACGCAGATGACCTCGCAGTACATCCAGCAGCAGATCGAGGTCGATCGGCCGGTCAACGCGGCCGCGGTGTCGGTGGCGCTGCTGGTGATCTCGTTCGTCAGCCTGCTCGTGCTGCGGATCCTCGCCGAACGCACGGCGCGCAAGGAAGAGGCGGCCCGATGAAACTGTCCGCGTTCACCAGGATCTCGTTGCGCACGGTGGCGCTCGGCTACCTGCTGATCCTGCTGGTGCTGCCGCTGGTGATCATCCTGCTGCGCACGTTCGAGCGGGGGATCGGCGCGTTCATCGACTCGATCACCACGCCCGCGGCCATCTCGGCGTTCCAGCTGTCGATGATCATCGTGCTGATCGTCGTGCCGTTGAACGTGGTCTTCGGTGTGGTCACGGCGCTGGCGCTGGTGCGAAGCAAGTTCCCTGGGCGCAGCCTGATGCAGGGCATCGTCGACCTGCCGTTCGCGGTGTCGCCGGTTGTCGTCGGTGTCTCGCTGATCCTGCTGTGGGGTGCGGGCGGCTGGTTCGGCGGGCTGGAGTCACTCGGTCTCAAGGTGATCTTCAGCCTGCCCGGCATGGTGATCGCGACCATCTTCGTCACGCTGCCGTTCGTGGTGCGCGAGGTGGAGCCGGTGCTGCACGAGATCGGTGACGATCAGGAGCAGGCCGCGGCCACCCTCGGCGCCTCGCGCTGGCAGACGTTCTGGCGCATCACCCTGCCCGCCATCCGCTGGGGCCTGACCTACGGCGTCGTGCTCACCGTGGCCCGCGCGCTGGGCGAATTCGGCGCGGTGATCATGGTCTCCACCGCGCTGCCCGGCAGATCCCAGACGCTGACCCTGCTGGTGCACGGCCGTTATATCAACGACCACAACACCTTCGGCGCCTACAGCGCGGCCACCCTGCTGATGGGTATGGCCCTGATCGTCCTTCTCCTGATGACTCTCCTCGAACGCAAGCGGGGCACCGAATGATCACCGTGACCAACGGGCGCAAGAACTACGGTTCCTTCGCCGCCCTCGACGATGTCAGTATCGATATCCCCGCAGGCCAGCTCACCGCCCTGCTCGGCCCCTCGGGCTCGGGCAAGTCGACGCTGCTGCGGTCGATCGCCGGTCTCGAGTCCCTCGACTCGGGCGTGGTGGTGATCGCGGGCAACGACGTCACCCACGTGGCGCCGCAGAAGCGCGATATCGGCTTCGTGTTCCAGCACTACGCCGCGTTCAAGCACATGACCGTGCGTGACAATGTCGCGTTCGGGCTGACCATCCGCAAGCGGCCGAAGAAGGAAATCGAGAAGCGCGTCGACGAGCTGCTCGGCATCGTCGGCCTCGACGGTTTCCAGCACCGTTACCCGGCGCAGCTGTCGGGCGGTCAGCGTCAGCGCATGGCACTTGCTCGTGCGCTGGCCGTCGACCCGCAGGTGCTGCTGCTCGACGAGCCGTTCGGCGCGCTCGACGCCAAGGTGCGCACCGATCTGCGGCAGTGGCTGCGCAGGTTGCACGACGAGGTCCACGTGACCACGGTGCTGGTCACCCACGACCAGGAGGAAGCCCTGGATGTGGCCGACCGGATCGCGGTGATGAACAAGGGCCGCATCGAGCAGGTCGGTTCGCCCGAGGAGGTCTACGACCGGCCCGCCAACGAGTTCGTGATGTCGTTCCTCGGCGCGGTCGCCCGGCTCAACGGCCATCTGGTCCGCCCGCACGACATCCGGGTCGGCCGCGATCCGAGCATGGCGATGGCCGAGCACGAGGGCACCGCCGAATCGGCGGGCGTCACCAGGGCCACGGTCGAGCGGATCGTGCGTCTCGGTTTCGAGGTGCGCCTGGAACTGCGCAATGCCGCGACCGGCGACCAGTTCGCCGCCCAGGTAACCCGCGGTGACGCCGCGGCGCTACGCCTGACCGAGGGCGAGACGGTCTACGCCAGGGCGACCCGGATCCCGGACCTTCCGCACGCCTGATCCACCCTGCTGCGAACGGGGCCCCGCGACACACCTCGCGGGGCCCCGTTCGCGTTGCCGGGGGATTCGCCGGCCCGACGAAACCCTCGATGGACGCGGATCGGCGCAGGTTAACCGGTACCGGTGGTTCGCAGGCCGGAACGACGCGCTCGGCGGACAACTATTTTCCGCGACTTACCGCAGACCCCCGAAGACTGTGCATGACGCAGTGTCACAGGTAGAAGCTCTTTTACTGGCGAGTAGCTTCCTCAACAGGGCTTTCGGCGCGCCGAGCACGCGAAATTCGGCACTGCGCAGAGTTGACGTGACTCGGTGTAGGTGTAACCATTGGAAACAGTAAACGTCCCTAGAGGAGAGGCAGTGACGACGATGTCTGCGCCCACCACCCCTGACGTCGATCCTGTAGTCGCAGAGGCTCAGGCGTACGCCGAGAAGTTGCTGATGCTGTCCGAGGCATCGGTCGATCGCCACTTCGACCCGTTCGAGGACATCGACTGGGACGCCCCCGACTTCGATCCGAACTGCAAGCCCGAGCGCTGGGTCCTGGTGACCTCGGCTGACCCCATCGGTCGCCACCCCTGGTACCAGGCGCTGCCGCTGGAGAAGAAGATCGAGATCGGCAAGGTCCGTCAGGCCAATGTCGCCAAGGTCGGTCTGCAGTTCGAGGCCATCCTGATCGTCGGCATGATGCAGCACATCTTCAACCTGAAGAACAACGACCCGGAATTCCGGTACTGCTCACACGAGATGATCGAAGAGCACAACCACACCCTGATGTTCCAGGAGATGGTGAACCGCGTCGCCGACGTGCCGGGCATGAACCCGCTGGTGCGTCAGCTGCGCCACCTGGTCTCCCCGGTCGGCGCCCTGATGCCGAACCTGTTCTTCATGGCCGTGCTCGCCGGCGAGGAGCCGATCGACCACATCCAGAAGGACATCCTGCGCTCGGGGGACGACATCCACCCGATCATGCGCGGTGTGATGGCGATCCACGTGGCCGAGGAAGCTCGCCACATCTCCTTCGCCCATGCGTTCCTCGAGAAGAACGTGCCCGCGCAGCGCTCGTTCAACAAGTTCGTGCTGTCGATCGCCATGCCGACCATCATGTTCATCCTCGGCCGGGCCATCGCGACCCCGCCGAAGACGTTCTTCAAGCAGTTCGACATGCCCGCCGATGTGCGCAAGGAGCTGTTCTACGGTTCCAAGGAGGCCAAGCAGGTCTTCGCCGACTACTTCATCGACGTGCGCGCGCTCGCCGAGGACATCGGTCTGATGAACCCGGTCGCCCGCTGGGTGTGGAAGATGTTCGGCATCGACGGACCGTCGAGCCGCTACCGCTCGGAGCCCAAGCGCTCCGCCAAGCACGCCGCCTGAGGCGATAGCGATATGCCATATGTTGTCACCCAGTCATGCTGTAGTGACGCCTCGTGCGTCTACGCATGCCCGGTCAACTGCATTCATCCCACCCCGGATGAGCCGGATTTCCGTACCGCGGAGATGCTCTACGTCGATCCGGCGGCCTGCGTGGACTGTGGCGCCTGTGCCACCGCGTGTCCCGTAGACGCCATCACCTCGTCGAAGAAGCTGACCGACGAGCAGAAGCCCTTCATCGAGATCAACGCCGACTTCTTCCGCGTGCAGCGGGACCGGCCGACGTTGGCCGCACCGGTGATGCCGCCCGCGATCGACACGCAGCGCTCCCCGCTGCGGGTCGCCATCGTCGGCTCGGGCCCGTCGGCGATGTACGCCGCCGACGAGCTGCTCACCCAGCCCGGTGTCGCGGTCACGATGTTCGACCGCCTGCCGCAGGCCTACGGTCTGGCCCGCCTCGGCGTCGCGCCCGATCACAAGCACACCAGGAAGGTCGCCGACCTGTTCGACATCATGTCGAAGCAGGACGACTTCGGTACCTATCTCGATGTCGAGATCGGCAAGCACATCAGCCATGCCGAGCTGCTCGAGCACTTCCACGGCGTGATCTACGCCGTCGGCGCGTCCTCGGATCGCAAGCTCGCCATCCCGGGCGAGGGTCTGGCAGGCAATGTGTCGGCCACCGACTTCGTCGCCTGGTACAACGGCCATCCCGACCACGCCGACGACCGGTTCGATCTGAACCAGAAGCGGGTCGTCATCGTCGGCAACGGCAACGTCGCCCTCGACGTGGCCCGCATCCTGACCGTCGATCCGGCCCTGCTCGCCGACACCGACATCGCGCCGTACGCGCTGAAGGCATTGCGCGAGAGCAAGATCGAAGAGGTCGTGATCCTCGGCCGTCGTGGTCCGGCCGAGTCGGCGTTCACGGTGCCCGAGTTCGTCGGCCTGCTGGCCGCCGATATCGACATCGCGATCGAGGGTGAGCTGCCCGCGGTCACGCCCGATCTGCCCTACAAGGTCGAGCAGAAGCTGCGCCTGCTGCACAGCGTCGCGAATCGCCCGTTCGGCGCACGCAAGCGCATCGTGTTCCGTTACCTGTCCTCGCCGGTGGAGATCGTCGGCACCGACACGGTGACAGGGGTGCGGGTGGAGCGCAACGAGCTCGTCACCGACGCCGAAGGTCGCGTGGCCGCCACGCCGACCGGCGATACCGCGCTGCTCGAGGCGGGCGTCGTGCTCACCTCGGTCGGCTACCGAGGGGTGCCGACCGCGGGTCTGCCGTTCGACGACGCTCGTGCGGTGATCCCGAACGACGCGGGCCGGGTGCTCACCGCGCCCGGTGGCGAGGTCTACCCCGGCACGTATGTGACCGGCTGGATCAAGCGCGGCCCGACCGGTTTCATCGGGACCAACAAGTCGTGTGCGCAGGAGACCGTGCAGCAGCTCGCCGATGATTTCAACGGTGGCAGGCTGCGTGAGCCCGTTCGCAATGCGCAGGAGTTCGGCCGTCTCGTGCGCGCCCGTCGCCCGCAAGCGGTCGCCGGTGGTGCCGTGGCCCCGAGGGAACGTTCGGTGAAGCGGCTGTTCGCTCGCAGCTGAGAACTGAAAATGGAAGGCCCGCAACGTCACTGGGAGACGTTGCGGGCCTTCCGTTTTCCTACTGTGCGGTGAACCCGCCGTCCGCGGCGATGGCCGCACCGGTGACGAAGGACGCCTCGCGGCTGAGCAGGAACGCGCACAGCGCGGCGATCTCGTCGGGCTGGGCGATCCGCCCCAGGGGGTGCAGCGCCGCGATGGCTGCCTCACCCTCCGGTGTGGCGCCCATCGACGCGCGGAACGCCGGGGTGTCGACCGCACCGGAGACCAGCGCGTTGACCCGCACACCCGCCGCCGCGGTCTCGAGCGCCACCGACTTGGTGAGTCCGACGACAGCGTGCTTGGCCGCCACATACGGCGCCACCTGTGCCATCCCGACCACGCCGAGGTTGGAGGCGTTGTTCAGGATCGCGCCGCCGCCGGCGGCGGTGATGGCCGGAACCTGGTGGCGCAGACCGTAGAAGACGCCGTCGAGGTTCAGATCCATGTCGGCGCGCCAGGAGACGTCGTCGATCTCGGCGATCGGCCCGAAGGCGTTCACCGCGCCCGCGTTGTTGAAGGCCGCGTCGAGGCGGCCGTACTCGGTGAGCGCGGCCTGGACGAGTCGTTCGGCGTCGGCGTCGATGGTGACATCGGTCGAGACGAACAGCGCGCGTCCGCCCGCCGTCCTGATCTGCTCGGCGACCTGCTCGCCCTGGTCCTTGCCGCGGGAGCCGAGGACCACGGCGGCACCTTCGGACGCGACCCGCAGTGCGACCGCCTTGCCGATGCCGGAGCCGGCGCCGGTGATGAGTACGACCTGGTCGGCGAATCGAGTGGACATGCGTAGTGCCTTCTTTCCCTTGGTGTTTCGAGATCCGGTCGGTGTCTCTCCGCCTTCTCAGTCAACCGGCGGGCGCTGGGCCGTGCTGGCGGGAATCGGTCGCTGCGTTGACGTGTCACTGAACAGTGGGTCAACTCCGAAATGAGGGAATGTAATTTGCCGCCAGTTGAATCGCTTCGGCAGTAAATGAATTGGTTACCGGTCGGTAAGTGTGCTTTATGGCCGGGATAACAAACTCGAAGAATGTATTTAATGGGGGCTCTGTCCGATTACTCGCAGGTAGCTGCCTCTCGGAGTCTGTGAATCACCGAGGGGTCGTTCAGGGGGGTGGATATTTAGCCTTCAACCATCTCACCTGCGCGAATCGTCTTGTGGTGGCGCATGGTTGCGGATTGCGTATCAATCCGGCAGCAATTCGCGGACGTGCCAGTTAATCTAGGCGAGCTGTTTGGAAGACGACCGCGGCCACATGGTGCGCTCGCGTGCTGGACGTGGTCACGGTGCGTTGACGGGATAGCAAAAACATGACCAGAGGTCTGGGCTTGAGTATCGGTGCGGTCAATGCGATATCGGCGGTAGTCGCCGACGATCCAGCCAAACCGGCGGTGCGCACACGACGCACCGCATTGACATTCGACGAGGCGGGCAGGCCCCGCATCGGCGCGATCAACGAATTCGCTTCGGCGATCACGGATTTCGCGGACCTCACCCGCGAACCGGAGCCGATGGTGATGGGTGGGCGGTTCTACTCGGCGACCAATCTGATCGCCGCGGTGGTCACCGGTCTGATCGAGCTGGCCGAACCACCCGCCGGGATCGTTTTGACCTATCCGGCGGTCTACACCGACAAACAGGTCTCGTTACTCGGCCAGGCGCTGCATCTCGCGGGCGCCGGCGAGGTCCTGCTCGCGCCCGAACCGGTCGCCGCCGCGGAATGGCTGGAGATCGATCGCGGTCCACTGGAGCCGGGCTTCGTGCTCGTCTACGACCTGGGTGCCACCAGCCTCGACCTCACCGTGCTGCGCGTGGGTCCCGACTGGCCGCACCATCCGATGGTCGGAACACCCACGCGGTCCACCGATTTCGGCGGCAAGCCGCTCGGTGAGATGGTCGCCCGTTACGCGGGCGAACCGGGTCTTGGCCGCGCGACCCAGACCCTCACCTCCATGGTGAACATCGACGCGCTGCGCGCCGAACACATCCGCGACACTTTCCCACTGGTGAGCAAGAGTGTGGCCGCGGCGGGCCTGCGGCTGGCCGACTTGTCGCGCATCCTGGTCGTCGGTGGTGCCTCGCGCCCGCCTGAAGTCGCCCGCACCCTCGCCGAACTCGGCGTTCCGCTTGTCACCGTGGCCGACCCCGGCCAGGTGATCGCCTCGGGCGCGGCAGGTTTGGCCGCCCGCACCTTCGCACCCGAGCAGCAGACCGGTGGCCCGGTGCCGCACGTGGCGGTGTTCTCCAGCGCGGCAGTCGTTTCCGCGCTCGCCATGTCGGCCATGACGGTATTCGGCAGCCCCTTCGATCCCGGCCTGATGCCGGTCCTCGAGCGGTTCCCCGTCCTGGGCGCACCCGTCGACGCGCTGCTCTACGACATGAGCGCCGACCTCCTCGCCGCGCGAACCGCGGGTCTGGTCAGCGATGTAGACCCGGTCACCGGCCGCATCCAGGTAGCGGGCATCGCCGCGGCCCGCAGTGCCTACGAGAACCTCATCGCCCCCGCGACCGCGCCCGGCGGCAAGTCGCGTCCCGGCGGATCCGCCGGCAGTGGCGCCGACCGCGGCGGTCCCGGCCACCAGGGTGTCGACAACGACTGCAAGTCGCCGGTCCTCGCCCGCACCACCTACGGCGACCCGGCCCGCTTCATCAACCCCTTACCCTTCGGCCCGCAGGTCGCCCAACCCCAGAACACACCGACCAACCCCAGTGCGCCCGAACTTCCCCATGGCGGCCCGATCACGGTCCCAGGCACTCCGGAAGCACCTGGCATCCCGACCGCTCCCGGCGCAACAGATCCCGGCACTCTTCCGGCGGCCGGTACCGCGCCGACGCCCGGCACAGCGGCGACGGACGGCACATCCACACCGACCGGTGGTACATCCACTCCGACCGGCGGGACAGCGGCACCGAGCACGGGTGGTGTCTCCGTCGAAACCGGGGGATCTGCGCCGACCGGTGGAACCAGCAGTGGCACAACACCTTCCGATCCCGGCGGATCGGTCGGCGGTACCTCGGGCGGGACCCCGACCGGCGGTACCACCGGCGGCGGTGCCACGGGAGGTTCGACCGGCGGTGGAACCACCGGCGGCACAGACACTTCCGGTGGGGCTTCGGGCGGTGGCACGTCCGGTGGTAGTGCGTCGAGCGGCGGTAGCGGAGGCGGTGCGTCGGGTGGTGGTGCGTCCGGTGGTGGTGCATCGACCGGCGGTAGCGGCGGTGGTGCGTCGGGCGGTGGTGCGTCGGGCGGTGGTGCTTCCGGTGGCGGATCTGACGGTGGTGCTTCCGGTGGCGGTGCCTCCGGTGGGGGCGCATCGGGTGGGGGCGCATCGGGTGGGGGCGCCTCCGGTGGTGCTTCGGGTGGTGGTGCTTCGGGTGGGGGCGCCTCCGGTGGTACTTCGGGTGGTGGTGCTTCGGGTGGTGGAGCATCGGGCGGCGGATCGGACAGTGGGGCGTCCTCCAGCGGCGCATCTTCCGGGGGCGCATCGTCTGGCGGTACATCGTCTGGTGGCAGCTCCAAAGGTGGCGCGTCTTCAGGTGGCGCGTCTTCGGGTGGCGCGTCTTCGGGTGGCGCGTCTTCGGGTGGCGCGTCGTCGGGCGGCTCCGCAGGTGGTGGAGGCGGTGGTGGCGGCGGTGGAGGTGGCGGTTCTCGCCGCTGACCGACCAGCCACGTCGGGCCCGCGACGGTAAGTGCCGCACCGGATGCCGGGTAGTCCCGCCTGCGCCGGTGGTGAAACGGGGGTGGGTGTCGGTGGGGGCGGGCACAATAGGGCGGTGGCTGTACTCGGGGGAGCGCCGAAGCTGATCGCGCTCGATGTGGATGGGACCCTGCTCGCGACAGGGTTCGAGATCAGCGCGCGGGTGGGGGCCGCGGTGCGCGCGGCGGTGTCGGCGGGGGCGCACGTGGTGGTGACCACCGGACGAACCCTGCTCACCACGCGCCCGGTGCTGAGTGAGCTCGGCCTCGCCGAGGGACATGCGTTGTGTTCCAACGGTGCCGTGCACATCGATGTGGCCCGTGGTGAGCCGGTAGCGGTCCAATCGTTCGATCCGGGACCGGCGGTGCTCGCTCTGCGCGCACTGTTCCCGGAGATGATCTTCGCCGCGGAACGAGTAGGCGTCGGCACCTGGGCGACCGGGCACGGGCCGGGGGAGTTCTCGATCGGCGATTTCCAGCTCGTCGACCACCTCGAGCTGAGCAGTGTGCCGACGCCGCGCCTCAACGGCTGGTGGCCCGACGGCAGCCCCGATGAGATGCTGCGGCTGCTGCAGACCTTCGACGTTCCCGATGCGTCCTGGGTACACGGTGAGTACGGCCCGTGGCTCACCGTCTCCCGCCGTGGGGTGTCCAAAGGCTGGGCGCTGGAACAACTTCGGCTTCTGCTCGGCATCGAGGCCGAAGCCACCCTGGCCATCGGTGACGGCTTCAACGACCGCGAAATGTTGCGCTGGGCAGCACATTCGGTGGCCATGGCCGGCTCGCCCGATGCCGTGCTCGCCCTGGCCGACGAAGTGACCGGCGACGTCAGCGAGGACGGTGTCGCCACCGTCCTCGAACGCTGGTTCGCCTGAATCCCTAGGACGTCATCGCCACATAGTGCGGGTTGGCCATGATCCCGAGCACATTGCCGAACGGATCGAGTACCGCCGCGGTCGCGAAGCCCGCGCCCTCCCCGCGCTCGGTGATCGGCTCGTACTCGGTGGCGCCCAGCTCGAGCAACCGGTCGAAGGTGGCCGCGAGATCGTCGACCTGCCAGAAGACCACTCCACCTCCGCCCGGCGCATTGCGCGCACCCGCCGGTGCGTACGCGCGATTGATGATTCCCAGCTCGGCCTGCAACGGCCCGAGCCGGAACTCGTAGTACCCACCGGGAACCTCGTAATACGGTGCGATGCCGAGGAATTCGCTGTACCAGTCCTTGGCGGCGGTGAGGTCGTCGGCGTAGTAGGTGGTGGTGGCCATTCCGCGCAGCATGTCTGCTCCATTCGGTTGTCGCTTCGGTGTGAAAACGACTTTGCCAGCCAAAGTGCTCACCAAATGAGCACTTTATTCGGCAGAATTGCCGAGTATGCGAGCCGACCGATTGGTAGCCACCCTGTTGTTGATGCAGGCGCGGGGGCGGGTGACAGCCGCCGAGGTCGCGTCCGAACTCGAAGTCTCGGTGGCGACAGCCCGGCGTGACCTGGAGGCCTTGTCGGCCGCAGGCATCCCGGTCTACCCGCAGTCGGGCCGCGGGGGTGGTTGGTCGCTGATCGGCGGCGCCCGCACCGACCTCTCCGGACTCACGGCGGGGGAGACCAGAGCGCTGTTCCTGCTCGCGGGCCCCGCCGCCCAGGCCGCCCCCGAACTGAAGTCGGCTCTCCGAAAACTGGTTCGCGCCCTCCCGCACACCTTCCGCGCCGATGCCGCCGCCGCGGCCGACGCCGTTGTCGTCGACCCGGCCCGCTGGGGGCGACCCGATCCAGCGGCGCCCGCTGTCCTCGATACGGTGCGGCGCGCGGTGGTGGATCGCCGCCGCGTGCGCATCGAATATCTGCGCAAAGGTGAACGCACGGTCCGCACGATCGATCCGTGGGGCCTGGTCGAGAAGGAAACGGTCTGGTACCTCATCGCGGGCACCGACCGTGGGCAGCGAACCTTCCGCTTGGACCGCATCGCCGAGGTCACCACGCTCGACGAGACAGCCGACCGGCCAGTGGATTTCGATCTTCACGCCGAGTGGTCTCAGATCGTCGAGCAGATGGAGGGTCGTCGCGCCGCCGTTTCCGCGACGGTTCTCGTCTCCGCCGAGCTCGCGCCCATCCTGGCCGACCAGCAGGGCCGCAACTGCACTCTGCTCGGCCCAGCGACTGACGGTCGGGTGCGCGCACAGATCACCGCCGACACCGCGAAAATGGTCGCCCGGCAGCTGGCGGGTTGGAGCGGCGACGTGGAGGTGATCGGTCCTGCCGAGGTGAGATCCGAACTGGTGGCACTCGGCACTCGATTGGTGCGCGACAACAGGTGAGCGCCGCGTTCCTGCGCAGTGTTGTGCGGGGCGATCCCCCTTCGACCGCCCCGCATCCCCTAGGACCTGTCGATGAGCGGGGCCAGCGACCTGACCACTTCACTGGCCACCACCGCATGCCCACTCGTGGTGAAGTGGATGAGATCCGCGCTCATCAACTCGGGTCGCGACCGCAGCGGATGGTCCCAGAACTCGGTGAGGACCGCATCGAACTCGGCGGCCACCGCCCGCAGCACTTCGTTGAGCGCGATCATTCGCGGGCGCATGGCTCGCATCGGCGCCATCCGCTCGACGGCCCACACGTCTGCCATGGTGAAAATCGACAGCTGTGCCCCGGTGGCGGCCAGCGCGGTGAGGATCGTCGACAGATTCTCGTGCAGCTGATCGACATCACCGCCCGCCGTGAACAGATCGTTGCCGCCACAGCTGACATGCACGAGATCCGGTGCGAAGTCCAGGATTTCGGCTAGCTGCCGGTCGATGACCTGTCCGCTGGTGGCTCCGATCCGGCCCGTATTGCGGTAGGTCAGTGTGGGATTGATCGCGGTGAGGTCCGCCGCGACCCGATCGGCCCAGCCGGTCGGGGCATAACCGGGACTCCGATCGCCGGTCCCCGCAGCGATGGAATCGCCGAGTACCGCGAAACGCTGCCACGGTGCCCCCGCGAGCAGCGCGGCGGACTGCTCCGGCGCCAGCACCAGCGGGTCGTCGGCTTCGACGGTGAATTTCACGGACAGTGGTGTGCTGGAAGACATATCGACTCCGAGTCAGTTGGTCGAACGGGCGTGCGAAGGCAAGGCGAGAACAAGGGCGACGGCGATGTTGATCCCCGCGCACACGGCGAACAGGAGGTGGAAACCACGGAGCGGGTCGTCGGCCGTCGCCGAGAAGATCGCCGCCAGTACGGCGATGCCGAGTGCCCCTCCCACCTGACGAGCAGTGAGGTTCATCCCGATTCCGGCCGCGAATTGTTGCGGTGGAACAGAATTCGCCGCCGCCGTGCCGAGCACCGTGACGACGATGCCGATCCCGCCGCCGCCGAGCACACCGGCGGGAACCCACGCCGTCCACAGCGCGGGTTCGGGGCCGAAGGCGTCGGTGCTCATCCAGGCCAGCGCGGCCGTCGACATCAGACCACCGAACACTCCCACCCACCGCTGGCCGCGCGGTGTCGTAATCCGGCCGGTGACAACGGCGGTCACCATCGATGCCACCGCGCCGACGGTCAGCGCGGCCGCCGACTCGAGGACGGAATAGCCCCAGATCGCGTTCAGGAACAGCGGCCCGGCCAGCAGCCACGCGAACATCGAGGCGCCGAAGAGGAACGAACCCGCGTTCGCGAGCGCGAATTGCCGATCACGCCAGAGCGTCACGGCGACAGCCGGATTGGCATGCCGACGCGAGCGAACCAGCGCGAACATCGTCAGCGTGATACCGCCGAGCAACGCGACGAGCGTGCCGGGCGCAGTCCAACCCCATGACTGACCTTCGGTGACGGCGGCGACGATCGCACCGAGTCCGATCGCGACGGCGACCGTGCCGAGCGGATCGGGCAGCGCCGTCTCGCTCGAGGCCTTGCCACCGCCGGGCAGCCGCAGCCCCGGCACGATCAACACCAACGCGATCGGCACATTGATCAGGAAGACCGCACGCCAGCCGAACACCTCGACCAGCGCACCACCCAGTGCCGGACCGACCACGGCCGCGAACCCGCCGGCCGCCGACCAAGCGCCGATGGCGGCGCCGATCTTCGCCCGAGGCGTGGCTTCCAGGACCAGTCCGAGTGCCGCGGGCACCATGAACGCCGCCGTGATGCCCTGCAGGACCCGTCCCGCGATGAGCCAGTCCGCGCCGGGTGCGAGTCCACACAGCAGGGAGGTGACCGCGAATCCGGCCAGTGCCAGGGCGAACAGTCGCCGACGGCCCAATGCGTCGGCGATGCGCCCCGCGGGCGTGAGTAGCGCGGCGAACGCGATCGCGTAACCGCTGACGATCCAGGTCAGCGTGCCGGTGGACGTGCCGGGATAGCTCAGGGCGATCGTCGGGAACGCGATATTGACAACGGAGAGATCGAGGAAGGCGATGAATGCCGCGCCCGCGGCCACTGCGAGGGTGCGGCCTGCGGCACTGGAGTCTGGAGTCGCTGTGCGGAGCGGATCTTCGGGCCGAGCTGACACGTCGGTCATGCGGAATCCTTCGAGGGGAGAAATAAGAACGTACGATCGTTCGTAAATAAAAGTACGACCGATCGTTCGCCTTTGCAACCCCGCGGTGGAACAATGACTCACATGACCCAGCTGACGGAACCGAGCGACCAGCGTTTGGCCAAGGGCGCCCGTGCCCGCGCCACCATCGCCCGTCGCGCCGCCGAACTAGCCTCCGTCGAAGGTCTCGACGGCCTGAGCATCGGTCGGCTCGCCACCGACCTCGGCATCAGCAAGAGCGGCATCGCCACTCTCTTCGGCACCAAGGAAGCCCTGCAGCTCGCCGCTGTCCAGGCCGGGCGCGACATCTTCATCGAACGGGTCATCGCGCCCGGCCTGCGTGCCCCACGCGGCGGAACCCGGGTCCGCGCGATGGTCGACGGCTGGTTCGCCCATATCGAGAATCCGCCCTTCCCCGGCGGCTGCTTCCGGGTGGCCACCCTCACCGAATTCAGCAGCAAGCCCGGCCCCGTGCGCGACGCCGTCGTAGCCGACCACGACGACTGGCTGTCCTTCCTGGCCGACGAGGTCCGTAAGGCCCAGGCCATGGGCGAACTCGCCGACGCCGACCCGGATCTCCTCGTCTTCGAACTCGACGCGATCCTGAGTGCCGCCAATATCGCCCGCCAGACCGACGATTCGACCCGCGTCGAGGCCGCGCGCACAATCGCGAACCGCTTGTTGTCGAACGCGCCGAGCGGGACCTAGCCGGTAGGGGCGGCGGGTGTGCTCAGGTATGACGCGGCGAATACCGCCGCGTCAGACCCACTGATCTCCAGAGCACATGGGTAACTCACCGGGAACGGGCTCACTTACCCCGCGCCACACCGTCGGCCGCCAACGCTGCCGGTGTCGCACCTGAACCCGGCTCGAATACCCGGAGAGGCGGGACAGCGAGGGTGAAGGCGGCAGTGCGGACGACATTGTTGTGTTGGAAGTCCAGGAACAGGCGGTAGGTGCCAGGGCCGGGAACTGCTGTGTGGAAGGTGATTTCGGATCCCGAGGGGGTGATGCCGTCGCCGGGTTCGCCGTTGGGGTGGACGTGGATGTACGCGAGGTCTCCTGCGCGCAGAATGACGAGGTGGCCGAAAGCCGCCAGGTAGGGCTGTAGATCCGTCACCGGCTCGCCGTTCTTGCGCACGGTGAGCGTCAGCAGATCGCCCTCGGCGCGCAACTCGCCATCGACGGTCACGTCGTAGCCGTCGACTTCGGTGGCGCGGGCAATCGCCGGAACCGGTTGCGGCGCATAGTGTCCCGCGATGGCGAGGTCGGCGCCGAGGGTGATCGTGCGGCCGAGTGCTCGCGGGGCGATGTCGGTGAACACCCGGTAGGCGCCCGCCTCCGGCAGTTCCAATCGGATCGCCCAGGTGCCGTCCGCTTCCCGCTGGGGATGCACATGCCAGAACCCGGTCAGTTCCCGTCGCGCCACGATCAGGTGCAGTTCCCGATCGTGAATCGGATCGAACTCGGTCACGGGCGATCCGTCCGGCCCGAGGATCCGGAAACGGAAGTCGATACCGCCCGGCTCGGCGATCGTGGTCTCGGGGTCGAGGGTGTACCCGTCCTGGGTGATCAGGAGACCGCCGGGAGCTCCGGCGGCGTGGCCCGCGTGGGCGTCACTGTGACCTGCGTGCTCACCGTTGGGGTCGGTCTGCTCGGGCGCGGCGTGCTCGCCGTGATGCTGGTGCGCCGCATGGTCGTCGGTATCGATTCCGCGCGCGGCATGGTGTCCGGCGTGCGCGGGCTGGGTCGCGGCGTCAGCGTGGGTGTGGTGTCCGGCGTGGGCGTTGGTGGTCATCGTTTTCGCCTCTCTGAGTTCGCTGTGTGTTGCCACGAACTATACCCCCTGGGGGTATGCAAACAAGAGGGGTGGCTCCGTGATCTGGATCACGGAGGGTGGGTCGGCTGGACGTGGTCCGTCAGCGCTGGGCGTTCCAGAAGCCGATGGCCATCGCTCCCCACCAGCAGACCTGGGAGATCGCGCCCGAGGTGGCGCCCCACGCCAGCAATCGGGGTGGCAGTGGTGCTGCCGAGTGGTCGGCCAGGCGCCTGCTCAAGACCGTGGTCTGTAATCCGTTGACGGTGAGCAGCGCGGTCAACACCATCTTGGTCTGCGTCAGTGGGGAGTCGAGGTTCGGTTCCAGTACGCAGCCGCTGGCAACCAGCGCCGCGAGCCCGAGCCAGATCGGCACGTGCATCCGGGAGACTCCGGCCATCGCCTCGGCGAGGGTGCTGCGCCCGAGCAGCCACAGGGCGGCCAGATAGTCGGCGATCAGGACGCCGCCGAAGCCGAGCGTCAGCCCGGCGAGGTGAACGAACAATCCCGCGGTGTGCAGCGCCGGGTCCGGGTTCACGTGGGTGGCGATCCACAGTGCCGCGCCGAGGAGTCCCGTCGATGCCAGCGCGGCGGCGGTGACGAGCCACCAGGAGTCGAGCAGGCCGATCGGCCGCGACGGTTCCGGGGCAGGCCAGCGACCACCGCGCGGTATCTGGGCCGGGGCATGTGGCGTGCCCCAGACCGTCGGTGTCATCACGATATTCGGTCGAATGACCAGCAAACCCTGTGGCATGGATGCCTCCGCCTGGTGTCCCAACAAAATGTTAGGAGAGGCTAAACTAGATTTTCGGTTCTAGTAAAAACGTTCTCCGGTCGCACTTCGGCCGCGAGAGATTGGTGAGGGATGACGGTCGGCTGGGGAGTGTCCATCGGTGCGCGGAACATCGTCTGCGCGGCAGTCGGCGGTGGCACCGATCCGGTGATCAGCAGCGGTCGCACCACGGTGGCGGACAGCTTCGGTGCGAACCCACGGATTCTCGGCTTCGCTGATCTGACCCTCGCGGCCGAGCTGTCCTTCGCGCCGACCGCCGAGGCTGCCGACCTTGTCGCCCGGGTTCTCGGTGCGGCGATGGCCGCCGCGGGCGCTGTCGCCGAGCACACCGTGCTCGCACACCCGGCGGTCTACACCGAGCAGCACGTCACCGCGCTGCGGCGGTCGCTCGTGCGGGCGCAATTGGGCGAAGTCGAGCTGGTGGCGGAGCCGATCGCGGCAGCGGTGGCCCTCGACCCGATCGAACAGCCGGCGGAACCGAACGAGAAATCCGGCGACGCCACGGATTCGATGCTGGTGTACGACCTCGGCGCGACCTCCCTCGACCTCACCGTGGTCGTGCGCGACCGGCAGGGGCATCGGATCGCCGGTCGGCCGATTCGGTCCTATGCGTTCGGTGGCCGGTCCACCGCCGCGGCCGTAGCCGCCATGGAGCACGATCTGGCACCAACGGACGAACCGGTCGCCGGATTGCCGGATCCCGTCCGGACGGCGGCGGTTCGCGCGCAGCTCGTGCGGGATTCGCTGCCGCTGGTACACGAATGCCTGCGCACCGCAGGACTTTCCCCCGATCATCTCGGTGCGCTCCTGCTTGCCGGTGGCGCGGCCGCGCCGCTCGAGGTGGCGCACACACTCGCCGACGGGCTGGGCCGCCCGGTCGTTCGCGGTCCCGTGACGGCCGAGTCCGTCGCCCGTGGTGCCGCACTGCTCGGGGCCCGGCGGTCGGCCACCGGCACCGTGCTGGTGCCGGTCCGGCGCCCGATGTCGCGCACCGTGCTCGCCGGCGCAGCGCTCGCTGTGCCACTGCTCATTCCGGCCGTGCTCGGGCTGTTACGTGCCGACGACGACAGGTCCGGCGTGGTGGCGTCACCCGGTCGCAGTCTGCCCGGCCGGCCTGCCGACGGGCGGGCCGGGGCACCGGCGCCGTTGCCGGGCACAGTCGCGACCCTGCCGCGCCAGCTCCCGGCGATGTGGTGGAACCCCCGCGCGGCGGTCGTTGTGCCGGAGTCGCTTCGAACGCAAGGGGCTCTCTCGGTTCCGGCGAATCTGCCTGGTATCGACCCGTCCACGATGTCGCCCGCGGTCGATGCCGTCGAGCTCGTCCAGGAAGGCTCGCCGAGTGCGCCGCTGCCCGACTCGCAGGGGGTGCCGGATTCAGCCGGTAACCGCCGGCCACCGGCGCTGTCGATCGTGATTCCGGCGTTCGCGCTACCCGATCTCCCCATTGCGCCGGCTGCTGCAGGCCCTGTGATCGACCACACGGGACCCGGCTCGGCACCGTCGACTACGGAAACCCTCACGTCCGCAATGGAATCGACAACCGGCACCGTCGCGTCGAGCACGCAGTCGTCGCCACACGTCGTCGCGGAAGCCGGGTCGAGCGCCGATGCCGTCGTCGAGGCGAACTCGGCCGGACCGCCGGTGTCTCAGGCGGAGAGTTCCCATTCGGCGCCGAGCGCGGTGTCGTAGCGATCCCACACGACCTCGGTCAGCGCCGGGTGGGCTCCGAGTGCCGGGGTATGAACGAGTCCCGGTGCGGTGGCACGCAATCGGTCGGTCAGCAGACCCGGTGCCAGGAACCACGGCGCGACCACGATGTGCTCCGCACCGCGGGCGCGCAGTCGTTCGGTCGCGGCAGAGACGGTGGGTTCGCTTGTCGCGAAGCAGGTTTCGGTGAGCAACCCGGTGCGCCGGGCGACCGCGACGGCGATCTCGGCGGTGCGCTCGTTGGCGCCGGTGCGCGAGGAACCGACCGCGGCGACGGCGATACCGATCCGGCCAGGGGCGTAGCCCGTGGTCGCCTCGGTGATCCGCGCACACAGGGCGGTGATCAGTCGTGGATCGGGGCCGAGCACATCGGCCTGAACCAGGTCGAGCAGCGGATGCCTGCGTCGTGCGGCATCGAGCAGGCCGGGCAGATCGACCCTGGCGTGGAACGCGCTGCCCAGCAGCAGCGGCACCACGATGGCATGCGAACACCCTTGCGCCGCGACAGCATCGACTACCTGGTCGACGGACGGCGCATTCAGATCGAGAAAGGCGAGCCGCACGAGAACATCCGGTCGTGCGGCGGCGATCCGATCGCGCACGGCCGCCGCGTTCGCCGCGGAACGCGGGTCACGGCTGCCGTGGGCGACCAGGATCAGCGCGGGCTCGCCCCCGCCGCGCGGCACCACAGCGGGGCCGCGCAGCGGGGCGAACGTGCGATTCATCAGACCGCGGTACCGACCTCGACCGAAGTCAGCACATCGCCGACCAGGCCGGCCGCGAGGGTGTTGCCACCGGCGGGGTCGATCAGCAGGAACGACCCGGTGTGCCGGTTGGTGCGGTAGTCGTCGGCCGGGATCGGCTCGGCCAGCCGCAGCGAGACACGGCCGATGTCGTTGAGCTCCAACGACTCCGGGCTCGGCTGCGCGGTGAGTGTCTGCTCGTCGAACCGCTCCACGAGCGCGCCGACGATGGCCTGGGTGGTCTTGGCGCCGTGCTTGAGCAGCAGTCGGGCGCCGGGACGCAGGGCCTTGTCACCGAGCCAGCACACCGTCGCGTCGAAGGAGTCGATCGATTCCGGCGCGTCGTGCACCGAGGCGATGATGTCGCCGCGCGAGATGTCGACCTCGTCGGCCAGGATCAGCGTCACGCTGCGCCCGACCTGCGCGACGGCCAGTTCGCCGTCGGGGGTGTCGATGCGCTCGACGGTGGTCTTCTTACCCGAGGGCAGCACCACGATCTCGTCACCGGGGGAGACCGAACCGGCTGCGATCTGACCCGCGTAACCCCGGTAATCGGGGTACTCGGCGGTGCGCGGACGGATCACGTACTGCACGGGGAAACGCAGACCCAGCGCGTGCGTGCCGGTCGAATCCGCGTCCACCGGAACGGATTCCAGGTGCTCGATCAGCGAGGGGCCGTCGTAGTACGGGGTGTTCTCGGAGCGGCTGGCGATATTGTCGCCGTGCAGCGCCGAGACCGGGATCTCGATGACGTCTTCGGTGGCCCAGCCCAGCTTCGAGGTGAGGTCGTTGAACTCGGCGGAGATCTCGGCGAACACCTCGGCCGGGTTGTCGACGAGGTCGATCTTGTTCACCGCGAGCACCAGACGCGGCACACCGAGCAGCGCCAGCACGGCCGCATGGCGACGGGTCTGCTCGATGACACCCTTGCGCGCGTCGGTCAGCAGAATCACCAGCTGCGCGGTGGACGCACCCGACACCGTGTTGCGCGTGTACTGCACGTGCCCCGGCGTATCGGCGAGCACGAAAGACCGCTTGGGCGTGGCGAAGTAGCGGTACGCCACGTCGATGGTGATGCCCTGCTCACGCTCGGCGCGCAGGCCGTCGACGAGCAGCGACAAGTCCGGCGTGGACAGCCCACGGTCGACCGAGGCGCGGGTGACGGCGTCGATCTGATCGGCCAGCACGGACTTCGTGTCGTACAGCAACCGCCCGACCAGGGTGGACTTACCGTCGTCGACAGAACCGGCGGTGGCCAGCCTCAATAGGTCGGACATCAGAAATAACCCTCTCGCTTGCGGTCTTCCATGGCGGCCTCGGACACACGGTCGTCGCCGCGGGTAGCACCGCGTTCGGTCAGTCGTGACGCCGCGACCTCGGCCAGGATGGCCTGGTTGTCGGCGGCGTCGGAGATGATGGCGCCGGTGGTGGAACCGTCGCCGACGGTGCGGTAGCGCACCGAACGGGTTTCGAGGACCTCGTTCTCGTTCGGGCCGCCCCACACGCCGGGCGTCATCCACATGCCGTCACGGGAGTACACCGGACGCTCGTGCGCGTAGTAGATCGACGCCAGGTCGATGTCCTCGCGGGCGATGTAGCGCCAGATGTCGAGCTCGGTCCAGTTGCTCAGCGGGAACACACGCACGTGCTCACCCGGCGCGTGCTTGCCGTTGTAGAGGTTCCACAGCTCGGGACGCTGACGCTTCGGATCCCACTGGCCGAAGGCGTTGCGCAGCGAGAAGATCCGCTCCTTGGCACGCGAGCGCTCCTCGTCGCGACGGCCGCCGCCGAAGACCGCGTCGAAGCGGTGCTCGGTGATGGCGTCGAGCAGCGGGACGGTCTGCAACGGGTTGCGGATGCCGTCGGGGCGCTCGGTCAGGCGACCGTCGGCCAGGTACTCCTCGACCGAGGCGACGTGCAGGCGAAGGCCGTAGCGCTCGACCACCTTGTCGCGGAACTCGAGCACCTCGTCGAGGTTGTGCCCGGTGTCCACGTGCAGCAGCGTGAACGGCAGCGGCGCGGGCCAGAAGGCCTTGAGCGCCAGGTGCAGCAGGACGGTGGAGTCCTTGCCGCCGGAGAACAGGATCACGGGGCGCTCGAATTCGCCCGCGACCTCACGGAAGATGTGGATCGCCTCGGATTCCAGCGCCGCGAGGGTGTCGAACTCGGTCAGGCCGAGTTCGCGTTCGGTGGTGTTGGTACTCACAGGCTCACTCCCAGTGGTGGTGATGGTCATGATTGGTGCAATCCGCATTCGGTCTTGGCGATACCGGCCCAGCGGCCGCTGCGCGGATCGGACCCCGGCTCGGGCTTGCGCGTGCACGGTGCGCAGCCGATGGACGGGTAACCCTCCTCCACCAGGGGATTGACGAGAATGCCGTTGGCCTCGATGTAGGCCTGCATCTCGTCGTCGGACCACGGTGCGATCGGGTTGATCTTCACCAGGCCGAAGGCTTCGTCGAACGAGATCAGCGGCGCGTTGGCGCGGGTGGGCGCCTCGACGCGGCGGATGCCGGTGATCCACGCGTTGTAGCCGCTCAGCGAGCGCTTCAGCGGGACGACCTTGCGCAGCCGGCAGCATTCGGCGGCGTCACGGGCGAACAGATCCTTGCCGAGCAGCGCGTCCTGCTCGGCGACACTGGCCTCGGGCGCCACGTTGACCACGTGCACGCCGTACACGGCCTCGACCGCGTCACGGGTGCCGATGGTCTCGGCGAAGTGGTAGCCGGTGTCGAGGAACAGCACGTCGACGCCGGGGCGGGTCTGTGCGGCCAGGTGGACCAGCACGCCGTCCTGCATATTCGAGGCGACGATGTAGCCGTTCCCGAAATTGCGATCGGTCCAGGCGATCAGATCGGCCGGTGAGGCATCGGGGCCGAGTTCGGCCGCGCCCTGCTCGGCGAGTGCGCGCAGTTCGTCTTCGGACAGCTTGGCCGCGAGATTGGTTGTCACAGTGGGGATCTCCTCATCGACTATCGGAGGTCGGCCTCGTCGGCGCGCACAGCCCACACCGCGAAGCGTTCACCGGATTCCCGGTTCTTGACGAAGTTGCGGACGACGCGATCGATGTAGTCACCGAGCTCGACGCTGGTCACCTTGTGCTGACGCAACTTCCGGCCGAACGCGCTGTCCAGGCCGAGGCTGCCACCGAGATGAACCTGGAAACCCTCCACCTGATTCCCGGTGCCGTCATCGACGAGCTGGCCCTTGAAGCCGATATCGGCGATCTGGGACCGGCCGCACGAGTTCGGGCAGCCGTTGATGTTGATGGTGATCGGCACATCGAGTTCGGCGTTGATGTCGGCGAGGCGCTGCTCGAGTTCCGGTGCCAGCACCTGTGAACGCTTGCGGGTCTCGACGAAGGAGAGCTTGCAGAACTCGATACCGCTGCACGCCAGCAGGTTTCGGCGCCAGACCGACGGGCGGGCCTGCAGGCCGAGCGGTTCGAGTTCGTCGATCAGCGCGTCGACCTGGTCGTCGGCGATGTCGAGGACGATCAGCTTCTGGTAAGGGGTGAAGCGGATGCGGTCGGAGCCGTACTTCTCGGCGGCGTCGGCGACCTTGCTCAGGATGGTGCCCGAGACGCGACCGGCGATGGGGGAGAAGCCGACGGAGTTCAGGCCGTTGCGCAGCTTCTGCACACCGACGTGGTCGATCGGCTTGGCAGGCTGCGCGGGGGCGGGACCGTCGATGAGCTTGCGCTTGAGGTACTCGTCCTCGAGCACCTGACGGAACTTCTCGATGCCCCAGTCCTTGATCAGGAACTTCAGGCGGGCCTTGGTGCGCAGGCGGCGGTAGCCGTAGTCGCGGTAGAGCGAGACGACCGCTTCCCACACATCCGGCACCTCTTCGAGGGGCACGAAGGCACCGACGCGCTGAGCGAGCATCGGGTTGGTGGACAGACCACCACCGACCCACAGATCGAGTCCAGGGCCGTGCTCGGGGTGGTTCACGCCGACGAAGGCGATGTCGTTGATCTCGTGCACCACGTCCTGCTGGCCCGAGATCGCGGTCTTGAACTTGCGGGGAAGGTTGGAGTACTCCTTCTTCCCGATGTAGCGCTTGACGATCTCGTCGATCGCCCAGGTGGGGTCGATGATCTCGTCGAGCGACTCACCCGCGAGCGGGGAACCGAGGACCACGCGCGGGCAGTCACCGCACGCCTCGGTGGTGTGCAGACCGACCGACTCGAGCCTGCGCCAGATCTCCGGGACGTTCTCGACCTCGATCCAGTGGTACTGGACGTTCTCGCGGTCGGACAGGTCGGCGGTGTCGCGGCCGAACTCGGTGGAGATCTGCCCGACGGTGCGCAGCTGGGCGGCACTGAGCGCACCGGCGTCGCAACGCACCCGCATCATGAAGTACTTGGCTTCGAGCAGGTCGATGTTGTCGTCGTCGGTGAAGGTGCCGTCGTAGCCCTCTTCACGCTGGGTGTAGAGACCCCACCAGCGGAAACGGCCACGCAGGTCGGCCTTGTCGATCGAGTCGAAGCCGCCCTTGGCGTAGATGTTCTCGATGCGCGCGCGGACGTTGAGCGGGTTGTCGTCCTTCTTGGACTGTTCGTTCGGGTTCAGCGGCTCGCGGTAACCGAGGGCCCACTGGCCTTCGGAGCGGCGGCGGACCGGCTTGCCGGTGCGGGCGCGCGGTGCGACCGGGGCATCGGTGCTCGGGCGGGCCGGGCGCTGGGCAGCTGAACGCTCAGTGCGGGCCTGCGCCGTCGACTGTTCGGTCGAACCGGCGTCGGTGCTCGACGTCATGGTGGGTCGCTCCTGCGGGGTGATTGGACATCCGTGCTGAAGGCGCGAGGGGCTGGCTCGCGTCAGGCGGTCAGCGGGCCGATGAAAGTCGAAGGCACCGGGGGATACCCGGGCGTGGACGCCGCTGCGCTACCGGTGGAAACCGGGCCGACAGCAGGCGCTACAGACACGCTGGAAGTCGACGTGGCGACGGGCCACGAGTCGTACTCCAGTTGCGTGCATGCGCCTATTGTGCCACGTCAACCGGGTCGTTCCGACCGCAAGGAGATATTTCCCGCACTTTTGGGGGAAATTCCCTGGACGGCTGTCCTGTTCTGTGACGGGGGTCATAGCCCACCGCTCGGAACCGACCTGTGATACGCCGCGCCGGCGCGTGTGCGGTGCCGCACAGCGCGGTTGACCTGGAGCGCGGTCGAGGTTGCACAGTAGTGCCATGAGCAACGACGCCACTGCCGCCGGTCAGACCCCCACCGATCTCGACACCGAACTCGCGGCCATCCGCGCCGTCGTCGACACCATCGCCCACGCCCAGGCCAACGAACTGGCCGAGGAGTTCGTCGCCGTCTTCCGCGAAGACGCGATCTGGACCACCGGGCACGGTAAGCGCCTGTTCGGTCGCCCGGCCATCGCCGAGTTCACCGCGCAGGTGCTGCCCGGCGCGACGACGCAGGGCAGCGCGACCTACGAGGTCGAGCACGTGCTCTTCCTGCGGCCCGATGTCGCCGCTGTCAAGATCCGCCAGAGTTACTTCACCCTCGACGGCGAGCTGTCCGGTCAGGGCACGCCGATGTATGTGATGACCAAGGAAGACGGCGCCTGGGTGCTCACCGCCAACCAGAACACGCCGGTGGTGACGGACTGACGTGCGAGGGGCCGCGCGGGACGGTATACCGGGGCCCGGCAGACTGGAGGGGTGACTACCAGCGCTGCTACCGGGGCTCCCGGCGTGACACCGGCCGATGCCGATCGCCCGGTGCTGCGCGATTTCGGGGGCGGCGCGTTCGGGGTGTACGTGCACGTGCCGTTCTGTGCCACCCGCTGCGGGTACTGCGACTTCAACACCTATACGGCGGGGGAGCTTGGTACCTCGGCGTCGCCTCAGTCGTGGCTGGAGGCGTTGCGCGGAGAGCTCGCGACCGCCGCGGCCGAGTTCGGTGCCCTGCCGAGCGCGACCCCCGAGGTGTCGACGATCTTCGTCGGCGGCGGGACGCCGTCGCTGCTCGGTGGTGACGGGCTGGCCTCGGTGCTCGATGCCGTGCGGGCGAACTTCACCCTGGCCGCCGACGCCGAGGTGACCACCGAATCCAACCCGGAATCCACCTCGCCCGAGTTCTTCGAGCGGCTTCGCGCTGCCGGCTACACCCGGATCTCGCTCGGCATGCAGTCCGCCGCGCAGCACGTGCTGAAGGTGCTCGACCGCACGCACACCCCGGGTCGCGCGGTCGCCGCGGCGAAGGAAGCGCGTGCGGCCGGGTTCGATCACGTGAACCTCGATCTGATCTACGGCACCCCCGGTGAGACCGACGCCGATCTGGATCTGAGTCTGGACGCGGTGCTGGCCGCCGGTGTCGATCATGTCTCCGCCTACTCCCTGATCGTCGAGGACGGAACCGCGCTGGCACGCAAGGTCCGCCGTGGTGAACTGCCCGCACCCGACGACGATGTCCTCGCCGCCCGCTACGAACGCATCGATGCCCGCCTCGCCGACGCCGGTCTGACGTGGTACGAGGTTTCCAATTGGGCCGCAAGCGATTCCGCCCGCTGCCGGCACAACCTCGGCTACTGGGACGGTGGTGACTGGCTCGGCGCGGGTCCCGGTGCGCACAGCCACGTCGGCGGTGTTCGCTGGTGGAACGTCAAACACCCCGCCCGCTACGCCGACCGGGTGGCCCTCGGCGGACTCCCCGCCGCGGGCTGGGAAGCCCTCACCGACGACGAGCGCTACACCGAACACCTCATGCTCACGGTCCGTCTCCGCACCGGCCTGCCCCTAGCGGACCTGGCGCCGTCCGCGGCCCCCGCTCTCGACCGGATCCTCGCCGACGGCCTCGCCCACATCACCGGCGACAACCTGGTCCTCACCGACCGCGGCCGTCTCCTCGCCGACGGCATCGTCCGCGACCTTCTCACCTGACCATCGAAGGCCGCGCTGGAGGTTTCCCGGCCGATCCGCGGCGGTCTTGTCCGAAGATTTGTCGACTCAGCGGTGGCCGTTCGACATGCTGTTGAGCAGGTCGGGGAATCGCGCGGGCGGTGATGTCATCGTGATCTGAATTTCGAGATTTCTCGGGCTTGGGATCGAACCCAAAGATTGCCCGGTCATCGTGGTGTATCAAGCCAATGCACATCTGGTGAGAGGCTCGGAACAGTGGGGTGCTCTAAGGGTATGTTCGGTGGGTTCGGGGTGGAAGATAACGATTAGGGGCGTAGGCTTCAACTCGATCCTAGGGAGTTATATGTCCACCGAACGGCACATCACCCTCGTCCACGAGCAGAGCGAATTCGCTGAAGCGCGCTCCGCTGAGAAGGCGGAGAACGCGCGTCAGTGCGCGGTCGCCGCGAGGACGGTCGCGTCGCACTCCAACGACGCCGACGACTGCGGCGCGTTGCTGGCGATGCTCGGCCTGGATGCCCTCGCGGGCAAAGAGGTCGGCGCTCCCGACTCGGCCGCTCGCTGCGGCGCAGCTGCCCGAGTCTGATTCGGCATGGGCCGCCCGCCTGGGCGGCCCATGCTGAAGAGTCCGGTCGACTCGCTGACATCGCCGTCAGTCCCGAGTCGCCGGTGAGCGCTGCTCGCCGGGCACGATGTCATCGCCACCCCCGATCACTCCACCTGCTACCGCCGGTCGTGGCTCGCCGAGCAGTTCCGCGGTGTTCGCCAGTGTGATCAAGTACTCCGGCAGGTCGCGCATTGCATCCGCGTCCGGTGCCGGCGTTGTCGGCGGTGCTCCGCCGCAATGGAAGAACCGATCGCTCGACCTGGCTGGGGTATGCCCCGGTGGCGGGTTGACGCCGATGACCGGGCCTGTCGATCCTGGAATGCTGTGCCCGGTGCCCGGCCTCGATACGTCGTGCTGACCGGGCGGCCGGTACCGCGCAGTGCCACCTGAGGTTCGGTCAAGGGCCCCGCTCGCGGTGACGGTCGGCCTCCTACGCCCTGCCACGGGGTCAGCTGATGGATTGCGGACCGTCGAAACGACCGCGGGGTCGATGGCCGCCGGGGAAGTCCCCGTAGGCGCTGTGAGCAACCCTGGGCCGCCAGGTGTCGTCAACGCCGCGGTACCGCTCGGCGGCGTCACACCGGCGACGACCGTCGATGCCGAAGCCACCGTCGGTGCACTGCCCGAACGCGCCGCTCCGTCATCGGACTCCGCCGCCCGGCTGTCGATCCCGTCCGAACCGTCGGCGGGAACGCCCGTTCCGCGACCACCACGTCCCACTGAATCCCCGAACACCTGGTGCGGGGCCGAGCTCTCCCATGTCGTGGCGGACGCGTTCTCCGTGTCTGCCGAAGTCTCGACCGGCGACTGTGCACGTCTCCCGCCCGGCGATTGCCCCGCGGCGCCGATCAGCGACTGTCGATCGCCCGACCCGTCGGAGTCGAACGGCCGAAGCGGCATGGACAGCAATGGAATACGGGCTACCAGCTCGGCGAACGGCAACACATATCGCTGCCGCATCGCGGCTCGCGCATTCTCCTCCGCGACCGAAGCCGCACCGTGCGTCGATGCCGAGCCCGTGGCGTGGACCGCTCCACTCACCGACCACGCCGAAGCCCCGGTGTCTTCGACAACCGGCGACCCGACCGCGTACTTGGTTGCCACGATCGCCTCGGCCGCCGCCCGGACCACCCGCGGCAATTCCTCCAGCGCCACAGTCAGCTCGTGCGCTTGCGCGACGTAGCGGTCGACCGCGGAACCGGCCGCCGCGGCGCCCACGCCCGACCAAGCCAACGGGAGCGTCCCGTTCATCGCGTGCCGGAAAGCGCGCAGACCGTCATCCCACCACCGCGCGATCTGCTCGAACCGATCCGCTTGGGCGAACGCATCGGCAACCTCGAGCGACTCGAACGCAGCGACTATCTCCCGGTGTCGCCAAGAATGCGTGTTCTCCCCGCCGCCGAGAATGCCGCCCGGCTCGGGGCGAGTCACGCTGACTCCACGGAAATATGTTGCCCTACAGACGTTTCCACTGACCGAAGCCGATCGGCCCACTCTTCGTCGGCAACCATCATCAGATCGCGCACGTTCCGCAACGACTGGCGAATATCGCCCACGATCCGGGAATGCCCTTCCATTACGGCAGTGATGCTGTTCTCCTTCGCCGCCGCAACGCCACGCAATCGCGCTACCAATGTGGCAGCGGATATCAACCGCGTTTCCCCCTCGCCCAATCCCCAATGCACCTGATCGCCGACTTCCACGGCAAGTGCCCGAATCTGCGCGATCGCCCGCAGAAATTCTTCACACGCATCATCGATCCGGGCGAACTCCGCCGGCCGCACCGCGACCGCGCTCGACCCGATATGCCACGCCTCGCCGACCCCACCCGGACGCACCACTGTTGCCTCCCCGCACAACTTGTCGATAGCTGAGAAATGCTGGTAGATCCCCTGATTCAGTCCCGAACCTACGTCGGCTACCCGAGCCCCACAACCCCCGAAACCCCAACTGTGGACAACTCGGGCCTGTGGATAACTCTCCGCGGTGCTCGACCGCGTCAACAGGGCGAACACCGCCCCCACGGCGGAATATCGCCGGATGACAGTTCGATGCCGGACAGCCGTGCGATCCGGCGATCGGGAACAAGACAATTAGACTGGACAACGAGACGCTGCGAGCGTCCGCGTGCGACCCTGTGCGAACGCAGCACGGTAGGCATGACGTACAGCACGAGCGAGGAAGGTGGGGTCGATGGCGTCGAGCACCGAAGATCGACGTTTCGAGGTCCTGCGAGCGATCGTCGCGGATTACGTCGCCACCAAGGAACCGATCGGCTCCAAGTCCCTCGTGGAACGGCACAACCTCGGCGTTTCCAGCGCCACCATCCGCAACGACATGGCGGTGCTCGAGGCCGAGGGCTACATCACCCAGCCGCACACGAGCTCGGGCCGCATCCCCACCGACAAGGGCTACCGCGAGTTCGTCGACCGGATCGCCGAGGTGAAACCGCTCTCGGGCGCCGAACGCCGGGCGATCATGGAATTCCTCGAATCCGGTGTCGATCTCGACGACGTCCTGCGCCGTGGCGTGCGACTGCTGGCCCAGCTCACCCGCCAGGTCGCCGTCGTGCAGTACCCCACCGTCTCGGCGTCGATCGTGCGCCATATCGAGGTCGTCGCGCTGAACCCCGCCCGCCTGCTGCTGGTGGTGATCACCGACACCGGCCGAGTCGACCAGCGCATCGTCGACCTGGGTGCGGTGATCTCCGACGAGGACCTCGCCGCCGTGCGCGGCCTGCTCGGTGGGGCCATGGACGGCAAACTGCTCTCGGTGGCCAGCGCCTCGGTGGCCGGGGTGCCCGAACGCGCACCGGCCAAGATCCGCGACGTGCTGGTCCGGGTCTCCACCGTCCTGGTGGAGACGCTGGTCGAACATCCCGAGGAACGCCTGGTCCTCGGCGGCACGGCCAATCTCACCCGCAATGTCGCCGATTTCGGCTTCCCCGGCTCCCTGCGCACCGTGCTGGAAGCCCTGGAGGAACAGGTCATCGTGCTCAAACTGCTCGCCGCCGCGCAGCAACCGGGCCAGGTGATGGTGCAGATCGGCGAGGAGACCCAGGTCGAGCAGATGCGCGGCACCTCGGTGGTCTCCACCGGCTACGGCGCGGCCGGTGCCGTACTGGGCGGGATGGGCGTGCTCGGCCCCACGCGCATGGACTACCCGGGCACCATGGCGTCGGTGGCGACCGTCGCCCGCTATATCGGTGAAGTGCTCGCCGAAAGGTGAAGCCAGCTCGGGAACCACAACAACCGGACTGTTAAGGTCGAGACTTCGGCCGGTAAAGTTGAGTGGATTCGACTAAGGGATGCGCCCGGCGCTCGGCCGGCCCACAGCGACCAAGGACTAGAGAACTCACGTGGCACGGGATTACTACGGACTGCTCGGCGTCGGCAAGAACGCCACCGACCAGGAGCTCAAGCGCGCCTACCGCAAACTGGCCCGCGAACTGCACCCCGATGTGAACCCGGACGAGGGCGCGCAGGCCCGCTTCAAGGAAGTCTCCACCGCCTACGAGGTGCTGACCGACCCCGAGAAGCGCCGGATCGTCGACCTCGGTGGTGACCCGCTCGAAAACGGCGGCGGCGGAGCAGGATTCAACGGCGCGGGCTTCGGCGGTCTCGGCGACGTCTTCGAGGCCTTCTTCGGCGGGATGAGCGGCCAGGGCGGTGGCCAGCGCAAGCCGCGTGGCCGCGTGCAGCCCGGCGCCGACTCGCTGATCCGCACCCGGCTGAGCCTGGCCGAATGCGCGGTCGGTGTCACCAAGCACCTGACCGTCGACACCGCGATCCTGTGCGATGTCTGCGTGGGCTCGGGGACCAACGGCAACTCCAAGCCCATCCGCTGCGAGACCTGCGACGGTGCGGGCGAGGTGCAGTCGGTGCAGCGCTCGTTCCTCGGCCAGGTGCTCACCTCGCGTCCCTGCCCCACCTGCCGTGGCGCGGGCGAGACCATCCCCGACCCCTGCAACAAGTGCGGTGGCGACGGCCGAGTGCGCGCCCGTCGCGAGATCGCCGCGCCCATCCCGGCCGGTGTCGCCAGCGGTATGCGGGTTCGCCTGGCCGCTCAGGGCGAGGTCGGCCCCGGTGGCGGCCATGCCGGTGACCTCTACGTCGAGGTCGTCGAGCAGCCCCACGACACCTTCGTTCGCGACGGCGACGACCTGCACTGCACCGTCCGGGTGCCGATGGTGGACGCGATCCTCGGCACCACCGTGGTCGTCGACACCATCCTCGACGGCCCCACCGAGCTCTCCATCGCGGCGGGCACCCAGCCCGGCGAGGTGATCCAGCTGCGTGCGCACGGCATGCCGCGCCTGCGCTCGGGTGCGCGTGGCGACCTGCTCGCCCACCTCGACATCGTCGTGCCGAGCAAGCTCGACGGCAAGCAGACCGATCTGCTGCGCAAGTTCAAGGGCATGCGCGACAAGGATCGCGCCGAGGTGATGTCGACCCAGTCCGAGCACAACAGCGGCTTGTTCGCCCGGCTGCGCGCGTCGTTCAGCGGACGCTGAGCCCGTGGCCGCGACGGTCTTCTATCTCGATGAGGTGCCGGAGCCGGGTGCCGTCGCGGTGCTCGACGGTCCGGAGGGTCGCCATGCCGCGACCGTGCGCCGGATCAAAGTCGGTGAGCCGATCACGCTGTCCGATGGACACGGGATACTGGCGGACTCGGAAGTCGTTGCGGCCCAGAAGGATCGGCTCGAGTTAGCGGTCCGTGACCGTCGTGTCGCCGCGCCGCCCACCCCGGCGGTGACCGTGGTGCAGGCGCTACCCAAGTCGGACCGCTCCGAGCTGGCCGTCGAGCTGATGACCGAGGCGGGCGCGGACCTGATCGTGCCGTGGCAGGCCGCGCGCTGCGTCGCGAACTGGGAAGCCAAGGCCGCCAAGGGCATCGAGAAGTGGCGTGCGGCAGCCAAGTCTGCTGCGCGCCAATCCCGTCGCGCCTACATCCCCGAGATCGCCGGACTGCACCGCACCCGCGACCTGGTGGAGCTGGTGCGAAAAGCCAAGGCGGACGGCGCGATCGTCGCTGCCCTGCACGAATCCGGCGCGGGCAAGTTCACCGAACTGCGGCTGGACGAGGCGAGCGAAGTGGTGCTGATCGTCGGCCCCGAGGGCGGCCTCGACGACGCCGAGCTGGCCGCACTGGCGGAGGCCGGAGCCGACATCGTGCTCCTCGGCCCGACCGTCCTGCGCACCTCCACCGCGGCCGCGGTCGCGCTAGGTGCGCTGGGGGCGTTGACCGCACGCTGGTGAGCAGGAGTGGACCGCCCGGGATCGGGTATTCCCATGGTGTCGCGAACCGCATACCACGGGCACATTTTTAACCACTGTGCGGTGTCAGTGCTCGGCGGTAAACTGATCTCATCGAACACCAGGTCGAAACCGGAAGCAGGCTGTAGCCACTTTTGAAGAACTCAGGCGAGATCGGCAACCCCACCAACCCCGTATCAGACATCGGCACAGGCGGAAACAATGCTGGTCCCGCGGCGCGAACCGTGCGTTCCAGCATCGAGCTCGCCCCGGAGTCGGTTTTCGGTTTCCTCGGCTCGGCAGACCAGAACCTGCGTCAGCTGGAGAAACTGCTTCCTGCCGACATCCATGTCCGCGGCAACACCGTCACCATCACCGGTAAAGCGGGCGATGTGGCGCTGGCCGAGCGGGTCATCGAGCAGCTCGTGGCGCTGACCGGCCGCAACCGGGTGATCACCCCCGAGGCGGTCCGCCACACCATCTCGATGCTCACCGACGAGGGCGTGCACGAATCGCCCGCCGAGGTGCTGAGCCTGGACATCCTGTCGCGGCGCGGCAAGATCATCCGCCCCAAGACGCTGAACCAGAAGCGCTATGTCGACGCGATCGATGACAACACCATCGTGTTCGGCATCGGCCCCGCGGGCACCGGCAAGACCTATCTGGCCATGGCCAAGGCGGTGCAGGCCCTGCAGTCCAAGCAGGTCACCCGCATCATCCTGACCAGGCCCGCGGTCGAGGCGGGTGAGCGTCTCGGCTTCCTGCCCGGCACGCTCAACGACAAGATCGACCCGTACCTGCGCCCGCTCTACGACGCCCTGCACGACATGATGGACCCTGAGGCCATTCCCAAGCTGATGGCGTCCGGTGTCATCGAGGTCGCGCCGCTGGCGTACATGCGTGGTCGCAGCCTCAACGATTCGTTCATCATTCTCGACGAGGCGCAGAACACCACGGCCGAGCAGATGAAGATGTTCCTCACCCGCCTCGGCTTCGGCTCGCGGATGGTGGTGACCGGTGACATCTCGCAGGTCGACCTGCCCAACGGGCAGCGCTCGGGTCTGCGGGCGGCCGCGGAGATCCTCACCGATATCGACGACATCCACTTCTCGGAGCTCACCAGCGCCGACGTGGTCCGCCACCGGCTGGTCTCCGACATCGTCGACGCCTACGACCGCTTCGAATCCGACACCCGCGCCGTGCCGGGTCCGCACTACCCGGGCAATCGAGCCCAGCGCAGGGCCGCCGGTCGCACCGACCGGCGCTAACCGGCGCCACGCTGGCCCGATGCCGCTCCCGGCGGCGTCGGGTCGGCACCGTACCCTGAACAGGTGAGCATCGAGATCGCCAACGAATCGGGCATGGACGTTCCCGAAGAAGACCTGGTCAGCGTCGCACGTTTCGTGATCGGCCGGATGGACGTACATCCGGCCGCCGAACTGTCGATGGTGCTCGTCGATCTCGACACGATGGCCGACCTGCACGTGCGCTGGATGGACCTGCCCGGCCCCACCGACGTGATGTCGTTCCCGATGGACGAGCTGGAGCCCGGCGGTCGCCCCGACAGCCCGGAGCCCGGCCCGTCGATGCTCGGTGACATCGTGCTGTGCCCGGAGTTCGCGATGGGTCAGGCGCAGAAGGCCGATCATTCGCTCGACCACGAGCTGGCCCTGCTCACCGTGCACGGCGTGCTCCACCTGCTCGGCTACGACCATGCCGAGCCGGAGGAGGAGAAGGAGATGTTCGCGCTGCAGGCACAGCTGCTCGAGGAGTGGTACGTGAGCCTGCGCGAGGAACAGCGCCGCGCCGAGCTGGCCGAGCGTGACGACCGACTACTCGGCAAGGCAGGTTTCACCGCACCCGGTGAAGGCCCCGCGTGACAGCACTGACCCTGATCCCGCTGGCGATCGGATTGATCGGCATCGGTGGGATGTTCGCGGGTGTGGACTCGGCACTGAACACGGTGTCACGGGCCAGGCTCGACGACATGGTCCGCGAGGAGCGCCCCGGCGCCGTGCGACTGCGCAAGATCGTCGACGACCGCCCGCGTTATGTGAATCTCGCTGTCCTGCTGCGCATTCTGTGCGAGATCACCGCCACCGTCCTGCTGGCCGCGGCGACCTTGGACCTGTGGAACGAGAGCACGGCGCTGCTGGTCACCGCGACGCTGATGGTCGTCGTTTCCTACGTCGTGATCGGCGTCGGCCCGCGTACCCTCGGCCGCCAGCACGCCTACTCGATCGCGCTGGCTGCCGCCGTGCCGCTGCAGATCATCGGCGCGGTGCTCAGCCCGGTCAGCCGGTTGCTGATTCTGCTCGGCAACGCGATCACCCCCGGTAAGGGATTTCGCAACGGCCCCTTCGCTTCCGAGATCGAGCTGCGCGAGGTGGTCGACATGGCCCGCGAGCGCGGCGTGGTGGCCGACGACGAACGCCGGATGATCCAGTCGGTCTTCGAACTCGGCGACACCCCGGCCCGCGCGGTGATGGTGCCGCGCACCGAGATGGTGTGGATCGAGGACGACAAGACCGCCGCCCAGGCGATGTCACTGGCCGTGCGCTCCGGCCATTCCCGAATCCCGGTGATCGGCGAGAACGTCGACGACGTACGCGGCGTGGTCTACCTGAAAGACCTTGTGCCCTATGCCGATCGCGCCCGCAAGGTATCGGTGCGTGATGTCATGCGGCCCGCGGTCTTCGTTCCCGATTCCAAGCCGCTCGACGAACTGCTCGACGAGATGCAGCGCCGCCGCAATCACATGGCGCTGCTGGTCGACGAGTACGGCGGCATCGCGGGACTGGTGACCATCGAGGATGTGCTCGAGGAGATCGTCGGTGAGATCGCCGACGAATACGACACCGACGAAACCCCGCCCGTGGAGGACCTCGGCGACGGCCGATACCGGGTCTCGTCGCGGCTGTCGGTGGAAGACCTGGGGGAGCTGTACGGCCTCGACATCGAGGACGACGACGTCGACACGGTCGGCGGGCTGCTCGCGCACGAGCTGGGCCGCGTGCCGCTGCCCGGCTCCAAGGTGACCGTCTACGGGCTGGTGCTGCGCGGCGAGGGCGGCGCCGACGCGCGCGGGCGCATGCGGGTCAACACCGTGCTGGTGCGCCGGGCCGCCGATAAAGAGAAGAAGACCGACAAGCCACGCAAGGGCAACAACGACGAGGCAACCGCCGACACCGACCAGGTGCGCGTGCCCGACGACAACGGAGAAAACCATGAGTGAACTGGACGCCGAGGACAACAAACTGCTGGTACTGGCGCGTGGCGCGCTGGGCCGCACCGGCGGCGCGAGCGGTGCCGCGGTGCGCGACACCGACGGCCGCACCTACGCCGCGGGCGAGGTGGCGCTGACCGCGCTGCGCCTGACCGCACTGCAGGCCGCCGTTGCCGCCGCGATCTCGAGCGGCGCGGAGGGTTTCGAGGCGGCGGTCGTCGTCGGCGGTGACGCGGGCGACGCGGGCATCGACGCGGTGCGCGAGGTCTCCCCGTCGGCCACGGTCGTCCGCACCGACCGCACCGGCGCCGTGCTGAGCGAGGTGCACGGTGGCTGATTCCGGCAAGGAATTCCATTCCGGCTTCGTCTGTTTCGTCGGCAGGCCCAACACCGGCAAGTCGACGCTGACCAACGCACTGGTCGGCACCAAGATCGCGATCACCTCCTCGCGCCCGCAGACCACCCGCCACACCATCCGCGGCATCGTGCACCGCGAGGACGCCCAGCTGATCCTGGTCGACACCCCCGGCCTGCACCGCCCGCGCACCCTGCTCGGCCAGCGCCTCAACGACCTGGTCCGCGACACCTACTCCGAGGTCGACCTGATCGCGCTGTGCATCCCGGCCGACGAGAAGATCGGTCCCGGTGACCGCTGGATCGTCGAGCAGATCAAGATGATGGCGCCCAAGACCAAGATCCTCGGCGTGGTCACCAAGATCGACAAGGTGGGCCGCGACGAGATCGCCCACCAGTTGATGGCGCTGGTGAAGCTGCTCGGTCCCGAGTCCGAGGTCGTCCCGGTGTCGGCCGTGAAGGGCGAACAGGTCGAGGTGCTGGTCGACGTGATCGCCTCGCAGATGCCCGAGGGGCCGGCGTTCTACCCCGACGGCGAGATCACCGACGAGCCGGAGGAAACCCTCATGGCCGAGCTGATCCGCGAGGCCGCGCTCGAGGGTGTGCGCGATGAACTGCCGCACTCGCTGGCCGTGGTCATCGAGGACATCGAGCCCTACGCGGCGAACGAGGACATGCTCGAAGTGCATGCCCTGCTCTACGTCGAGCGGCCCAGCCAGAAGGCGATCATCATCGGCAAGAACGGCGCCCGCCTCAAAGAGGTCGGCACCAATGCCCGCAAGCAGATCGAGCACATTCTCGGCACCCGCATCTACCTGAACCTGCACGTGAAGGTCGCCAAGGATTGGCAGCGCGACCCGAAACAGCTGGGGAAGCTGGGCTTTTGACCGTTTGAGTGTCGGCGGTTCGGGGTATCGTTCGGCGAACACGCCGGTTCGTTCGGCGTGCTTCGCTGATCGTCCGGGGAGGCCGAAGAAGTGCCCGATGCCAATGATGTCGGCAAGCTGCTGGAGCTGCTGCGGGCGCTCGAGATTCCCGACGCCCGCCCGCGGGTGCTGCGCGCACTGGTACACGGGCGGCGGGCGCTGCCACGCCCGATCGTCGAAGTGGTCGGCGTCGCCGGGCATACGGCACTGATCGCCGAAATCTACAGTTGGCTCAGTGAATCCGGTGGCAGGCGGGCGACGCCGCGCGTCAAGATCGACCTGCACGCGCCCGACCTGCCGCGCACTCAGCTCACCCCCGACCTCAACGCGATCGACGCGGGTCCGCACGCCAATGATCAGGAGATCCCCGGCCACTGCCTCCCGATCGTCCAGCAGCTGGTTGCCGGTTTCGCCGCCGACGACACCGCGATGGGCGCGATCAAGTTCCCGCGCTACCGCACCGCCGACTGGCTGACCCGCCAGCGGGTGACCTCCGACGAATCCGAGGCACCCGACGAACTGCGCCGCAGACTGCCCAAACTGCTGCGCAGCGGCTCGCCGACCAGCCGTTCCGATACCGCCGAAGGCGTTGCGGGCGACACGCTTTCGCGCGTGGTCTTCGGTGTGCTGGCCCTGTGGCCGGTGCTGCGGTTGTGGCTGTGGGTGTCCGGGCGCATTCCCGGTATGTCGAAGGTGACGCGGTGGTTCCTGCACCAGCGTTACCTGGCACCCGAATTGTCGGGCAGTTTCCTGGGTTTCGCGTCCCGGCTCACGGCGTCGCACCGGGTCGACGAGAACGAGGAGCAGGTCGCCAAGCTCCTCGTGCACGCGTTTCTCGAGGACCTGCGCGACGCCTACCGGCGCCGGATCTGGCGCCCGTCGAGCTGGCGGCGCACCGCGTATCCGGTGGCGTTGCTCGGTGGTCTGGCCGAGGGCAGCGACGGTGCGCGCATCCTCACCTGGATCAACGAAATCCGTAACGAGACGGGCCTTTTCGATCCGCTGGTGGTCGTGGCGCTGCGTGACGAAGGGCCGAGCCGCGAGGTCGGCGAGCTCTCGCACATCAGCGATCTGCGGCCGCTGCGCACCCTGGAAAGTCTCGCCGACGCCCCGACCCCGCAGCCGACCGATCCGCTGCAGGAGTGGGTGCGCGAGATCGACAACCGGCGCACTCATCGCCAGGCCGACGCGTGGTTCCTGCCCTTGCGCGCGATCCTGCCGCCCGACACCGCACCGCGCGTCAGCGATGCTCGATTCCGTGGTCTCGCACTGCCGCCCGCGCCGCCGCTCGCCGCGCGTAGCTGGTTCGTCGGTCTGTGTGTGCTGATCCCGATCGTGCTCGCCGTGGCCGCGACCCTGGTCTACTTCCCGCCGTTGCGTGGTGCCGAATGTTCGCACTGGCCGTGGACCGGCGGAGTCTCGGTGAGTCTGCGTGACGGTGAATGTGTCGGCTACAGCGACAACCCCCGCCAGACCTTCGCCGATGACCCCGAGTTGTCGGCGATGCAGCGAGAAGTGTTCCGGCTCAATGTCGCCGCGGCCGACGCGCGCGCGAGCAACCCGAACCGGCCCTTGGTCTCGCTGGTGTATTTCGCCGGCCTCAGCTACGTCGACACCAACGTTCGCTACCCGCACGCTCAGGTCGAGGAACTCGCCGGCCTGGCGGTGCAGCAGCGTCGCGCCTTGCTGGCCTCCGACGAATCGGAACCCTTGCTGCGCATCATCATCGCCAATGGCGGTTCCGATATGCGCCACGCCGGTTGGGTAGTCGACAATTCGCTGCGCGAGCTCGTGGCCGATGACCCCAGCGTGCTCGGCGTCGTCGGGATCGATCGCAGCAACGACGAAACCCGCAGGGCTATCGCCCGTCTCGGCGAACTCGGCGTGCCCGCGGTGGCCACGACACTGTCCGCCGATGGTCTCGAACAGGCATCTCCGCTGTATTTCCAGGCGGCACCGAGCAATAGAGTGCAGGCTCGCCTCGTCGCCGACTACGTGCAGGGTGCCCGTGATCGCAACGGCACACCCCGCTACGACAAGGTGGCGATCTATCACCCCGAGGCGGCCGGTGACCTGTACGTGACCACGCTCGTCGAGGATGTGCAGGCCGAACTCACCAAACGGGGGGTGGCGCAGCAGAGTATGAGCTGGCGTGAACAGCAGCAGCTCTATCGTTTCCCCGCGCCGTGTGAGACCGCCGGATTCGACCGCCGCACCCTGCTGTTCTTCGCGGGCCGCAACGACGACTTCCCGACCTTCGCCAAATCGGTGAGTCGCGGCTGCATCAGCGGCGCTGGCCCGGCGATCCTCGGCAATGACGCGGTGACCAGGCTGATCACCGATCCGAAAGCCACCGCGGCACTGCCCGCCAACCTCACCGTGCGCTACGTGTCCAAGGCTTCGCCGGTCATGCTCGGCGGCGCCGATTGTGTCAGGGGCATCGGCAAACTGGGCGACCAGCCGGTGCCGTTCGAACACGAGCAGCTGTGCACCGAACTGGCCGGGTTGATCGAAGAACTCCGTGGCTACCCCGACCTCACCGATTACCGGCCCACCTGGGCAGGCGACCGCACCGGTCTCGCCTTCGACGTGAGCGGCCTGTTCCTCCAGGCTGTGCGCAACAGCCGTGGCGTCCTCGCCGACCTTCCGCCGAACCGGACCGCCATCGCGGTCCAGTTGCGCGAGTCCGACTATCGCGGCGTCACCGGCACGCTCGGCTTCTCGACCAGTCGGGTCGCCGATGGCTCGTCGATCGCGGTCCTGGTCACCACCGCGGTCGGCGGATCGGGCCCGCAGCGCTGCCTGATGATGTTTCCCCGGCAGACCGGTCAGGACGGCTGTCCGTCGGGCACGAAGAGCGATCTCGAAGGGTGGGTCGAGCCGGCCGGGTAGCGCTCGTGCGCACCTGGTGAATCACCACCACCGCTCGGGCCGGTGCCGGTCCCAGTGCAGTTCCGATTCCAGCTGGGCCGCGAGAGAGATCAGCAGCGGTTCACTGTCGGCGGTGCCCATCAGTTGCGCGCCGATCGGCAGCCCGGATTCGGTGAAGCCCGCCGGCACGTTCACGCTCGGCCAGCCGAGAACGTTCCACGGCCAGGTGTACGGGCACGCGGCGGTGATCAGATTGTTGGTCGCGCCGACGCCGATGCCGTCGATCTCTTCCACCTGTGGGGGAGGGGTCGCGGTGGTCGGCGACAGCACGAGGTCGTAGTCGTCGAAGAATGAACCGATTCGCTTGTGCAGCAGCGGTTCCGCGAGCCGCGCCGCAGCGAGTGCGGGCCCGCTGAGCACTCGGCCGATGCGCGCATTGGCGGTGGTCCGCGGGTCGACGACGACCCCGGGCATATTCCGGTGCACCCGGCTGATCCCCGCCAGCGAGCGCGGCAGGAAGGACGCGCCGATCATCAGCCCGTAGTGCAAGTTCGTCACGGTGACGGTATGGCCGAGCGTGCGCAGAGTGGCGGCCAGCGCGTGTACCGCCGCCGCGATCTGCGGATCGAGCGCGGTCTTGGTCGCGGTATACGGAATGCTCAGGGAGACGGCGATTCTGAGCTTGCCGGGATCGCGCCCCACGGCCGCGCTCGCATCGATCGGCGCGGGCTTGTGCCGGTCGCCGTCGTGCGGCCCGGCGGCGATGTCGAGCAGTGGCGCCGCATCACGCACGGTGCGCGCGAGCGGGCCGTTGACGGTGAGCCCGTTGAACGCCTCCGCCAGCGGCCAGGTGGAGATGCGCCCACGCTGCGGCTTGATCCCGATCAGGTTCGTCCACGACGCCGGGATGCGCACCGACCCCGCACCGTCGGAACCCAGTGCGGCAGGGACCAATCCGGCCGCGACCGCCGCCGCCGACCCACCCGATGACCCACCCGGCGTGCGCGCGCGATCCCATGGGTTGCGGGTGTATCCGAACGCGTCACCGCTGGTGAACGGCAACTGCCCCAGCTCGCAGGTATTGGCCTTGCCGACGATCACCGCACCCGCCGCGCGCATCCGGCGCACCGATTCCGCGTCCGCGGTCTTCGGCGCGAACTCCCCACCGCACCCGAACGCGGTGATCTCGCCGCTGATATCGGTGTCGTCCTTGACCGCGATCGGCACGCCGAGCAGCGGCAGCCGCACCCCCGCGGCCCATCGCGCGTCCGCCTCGGCCGCCTCCCGCAGCGCGGCCTCGCGACGCACGACCCGGAACGCGTTGAGCGTCGGCTGCGACGCCTCGACCCGGTCGAGTGCGTCGGCGACGGCGGCAACCGAGGAGATGCTGCCGTCGGCAATGGCCGCGGACAGGTCGGTGAGGCCGAGGTCGGCCGAGGAATTCGGCGCGATGTGGTCGGGCGCGGACATGTGAGCTCCGTCTCTGCTGGTACGTGGCTCGACCGTAACGCGTAACTGGTCACCCGTCCACATCCCCTAGGGTGGGTATAGACATACATACGGGATGTATGTAACAGTGGACGGGTCCAGCACTCGACCAGGGGAGGACCCCATGGGAATCAGCTCAGCACTCGGCCCGGCGCACGAGATCGCTCTGTCGTCCGGCCGCGTCCGCTATCACGACACCGGCACCGGATCGCCGGTCGTATTCGTCCACGGACTGCTCGTCAACGCCGACATCTGGCGCGGGGTGGTACCCGGCCTCGTCGCGGCCGGACACCGCTGCCTCACACCCGACTGGCCACTCGGATCCCACTCCATCCCGATGCCCGACGCCGACCTCAGCCCCGTCGGCATCGCGGACCTGATCGCCGAGTTCCTCGACGCACTCGACCTCACCGATGTCACCCTCGTCGCCAATGACACCGGCGGCGCGCTCACCCAGATCCTGATGACCCGCCGACCGGAACGGATCGGCCGCGTCGTCCTGGCCGCCGTCGACTGCTACGAGGTGTTCCCGCCCCAGCCCTTCTCGAGTCTGCTGAAGGTGGCGAAGATTCCCGGTGTGATCCGTCCGCTGCTGGCACCGATGCGCTGGAAGTTCGCGCAGCGCCTGCCGCTCGGCTTCGGTTGGGTGACCAAACACGATCTGCCGCAGGACATCGCGCAGTCCTACCTCGGTCCCGCCCGGCGCAGCGCCGCCATCCGCGACGACCTGCGCCGTTTCGCCGCCGCCGTGGACAACCGATGCACCATCGCCGCGGCCGAACGTTTCCCCATGGTCGATGTGCCGGTGCTCTTGGTGTGGTCGACCGAGGACAAACTGTTCCCGATGGCGCTGGCGCAACGCCTGGTCGCCGATCTACCGCGGGCGAGCCTGCGCACCATCGATAATTCCTACACTTTCGTCCCCGAGGACCGGCCGGAGTTGCTCACCGAACTGATCGTGGAGTTCACTCGGCTGCATGCAGCGCCGTAGTCAGGAGGATCGTTCCCGCACTACCCGAGCCGCGCTCGAGCAGGCAGGCCGCAGCCTGTTCGCCGAGCGCGGCTTCGCCGGTACGTCGGCCGAGCAGTTGGTGGCCGCCGCCGGTGTGACTCGCGGCGCCCTGCACCACCACTACGGCGACAAGCGCGGACTGTTCCTCGCCGTCCTCGAACAGGTCGAGACCGAGGCCACCGAGGAGATCGCGAGCGCGGTCGCCGCGGTCGACCGCGCCGACATCATCGGCGGGATGACCGCGGGCCTGGCCCGCTTCCTCGACATCTGCGCCCGCCCGGAAATGCTGCGCATCGTGCTGATGGACGCCCCGACCGTTCTCGGCTGGCCCGCTTTCCGCGAATTCGAAGCGCGCCACGGACTCGGCCTCATCACCGCCGAACTGCAACGCGCCACCGACGCGGACCTGATTCCGGTCGCCCCGGTCCCGGTGCTCGCGCAACTACTGCTCAGCGCCATCACCGAAGCCTCGCTCATCGTCGCCCACGCCGACGACCCCGAGCGCGCCCGTCTCGAAACCCAGCAATCGCTGCTGCTGCTCATTGCCGGCCTGCTCCGGTCCTGATCCGTGTCCGTGACCCCGGTGTCGGGCACGCATGGAAGACTGGCCACGTGCGGTTGTATCGGGATGAGGCGATAGTGGTTCGCCAGCACAAGCTGGGCGAGGCCGATCGCATTGTCACGCTCTTGACCAGGCAACACGGTCTTGTCCGGGCGGTGGCGAAGGGGGTGCGGCGCACCAAGTCGAAGTTCGGGGCGCGGCTCGAGCCGTTCTCCTACATCGACGTGCAGTTGCATCCGGGCCGCACGCTCGACATCGTCACCCAGGTCATCACCGTGGAGGCGTTCGCCGCCGACATCATCGACGACTACGGCCGCTACACCACCGCGTGCGCGATCCTCGAAACCGCCGAACGCCTCGCGGGCGAAGAACGCGCACCCGCCCCGAAGCTGCACGTACTCACCGCGGGCGCCCTGCGCGCCATCGCCGCCAAGCAGCGCCCGCACGAGCTGATCCTCGACGCATACCTGTTGCGCGCCATGGGCTTTGCCGGTTGGGCACCCGCGCTCGACGAATGCGCCCGCTGCGCCACCCCCGGCCCGCATCGCGCCTTCCATGTGGCAGCGGGCGGCGCGGTCTGTGTGCACTGTCGTCCGCCGGGCGCGAGCACGCCTGTCACCGGGGTGCTCGATCTGCTCGTCGCCCTGTTGAAGGGGGAGTGGGCCTACATCGACAGCGTCCCCGACAACGTCCGCCGCCAGGCCAGCGGTCTGGTCGCCGCCCACCTGCAGTGGCATCTGGAACGTCAGCTGCGCACGCTGCCGCTGATCGAGCGATCCCGCATCGAATCCCCGACCGTGGATCGGTCCGCTGCCGCTGTCGTCGGTCGGGTCGGCTGATCAGGGTCGACGCCCCGCGTCCGTAGGCCGGTCGCCGCGCACGATGCCCGCGAGTAGTTCCAGCAACGACCCGTCAACCCGGAGCCCGTGCAGCCCGCACCCGGCGATCAGGCAGGATGGATGCCGTGATCCTGCGTCGTGACTCTTCTCCCGCGAGCAAGCCGGACGGCACCCGCACCGTGCGCCCGCCGTCCCAGCATCCCTCCGGCGCGCGCCCGCCGGCGATCCCGCCGGAGCTCGTGCCGAACCACGTCGCGCTGGTGATGGACGGCAACGGCCGCTGGGCCCAGGAGCGTGGGCTGCCGCGCACCGCCGGACACGAACGCGGCGAGGCCGTGCTCATGGACTCCGTCGAAGGCTGCATCGAGATCGGCGTCAAGTGGCTCTCGGCCTACGCCTTCTCCACCGAGAACTGGCGGCGCAGCCCCGACGAGGTGCGCTTCCTGATGGGCTTCAACCGCGACGTGATCCGCCGCCGCCGTGACGAGATGCACGAGATGGGTGTGCGGGTGCGCTGGGCCGGGCGCCGACCGCGCCTGTGGCGCAGCGTGATCAAGGAACTCGAGGTGGCCGAAGAGCTCACCCGCGACAACGACGTGATGACGCTGACCATGTGCGTCAACTACGGCGGCCGTGCCGAAATCGCCGACGCCGCAAGGGAAATCGCGCGCCGGGTAGCCGCGGGTGAGATCGACCCGGAGAAGGTCGACGAGGCCACCGTCGCGAAGTACCTCGACGAACCCGACATGCCAGACGTCGACCTTTTCCTTCGCCCCTCCGGCGAGTTCCGCAGCTCGAACTTCCTGATCTGGCAGGCCGCCTACGCCGAATTCGTCTACCAGGACACGCTTTTCCCCGACTTCGACCGGCGTAACCTGTGGGACGCGTGCCTGGAATACGCCAAGCGCGATCGCCGCTTCGGTGGCGCCAAATGAGCGACAGTCACGACGGAGCCGACATGGATGCGCTGCTCACCCCGGAACTCGACCTGCAAGCACGCGCCGGTGCCTGCCTGCAGATGCAGGACATCGAAGTCCGCGTCGACAACGACCGGTCGCTGGGATTCGAGTACGACGGTGCCCTGTGTTCGATCCGCGCCGTCACCCTCGCCCCCGGCCTCACCGTGCTGTCGCTGACCAGCGTGCTGGCTTGGGATCGTCCGCTCAAGGCGGCCCTGCACAAGCGCGTCGCCGAGCGCAACAACGAGATCCAGTTCGGTTCGGTCACGCTGATCGCCCGTGGCCAGCTGGGCGACGTCATCCTGCGCTACACCTTCCCCGCCGAAGGCCTGGACGACGGCGCCCTCACCACCATGCTGCTGCTGACCCTGTCCGGCGCGAGCCGAGCCCGTCAGGGACTGCTCGCGCCGTAACGGTCAGTTGCTGGGCTTCCAGGTGATCTTGCCGCCCTGGAAATCCTGGGCCTTGCCGCCCTGGTAGTCGTATTCGTCGCTGGTCGGGTAGCCATAGCGGCCGCCCTCGGCGCCCGCGCGGATCCAGTCGGCCTGGATGTTGCCCCAGACCGCGTGCGCACCGGTCTTCGACGTCCAGTAGATGGCGCCGGTCGGGAACATGGTGAACTGGCCGTCGCCCTTGCCTGCCGCGGACACGTCGGTGAGCGGGAAGCCGAGCGGGCTCGATTCCCAGCCCAGCGCGCCCCACTTGTCCAGGATCGGGCCGCTGATCTGGTGCGCGCCGGTGCCGACGGACCAGTAGATCGAGCCGTTCTGGAAGTGGTTGTAGCGACCGCCGCCCGACGGGGTGGACTGCTCGCGGGTGATCGGGTAGCCGAGCTTGCCCGACTCGTTGCCCGTCTGGGCGAACTTGTCGCGGATCTGGCCCGCGACGGTGTTGGCGTTGGTGTCGGGATGCCAGTAGATGGCCGCGTTGTCGGCGAAGGTCTGGTACTTGCCACCGGCCGCCGCGTCGGCTTCCGGGGAGGTGGGCTCGCCCAGCGCCGGGCCGCCCGCCTGGTCGTATTCGGCCTCGATCGCGCCGCCCACCTCGAATCCGCCGATCATCCGGGCCTGCGCGGTGCCTGCCATCGCCGCGGGCAGCGTGGCCGCGACGGTGAGGGTCGCCAGCGCGGCCAGGCCGCGTGATCGAAGGTTTCGACGGTGCAATGTCACAGGAAACTCCCTGGTCGGATCGGTATTCAACGATGTCCGGCGCTCGGGACCCCCTCCGGTGCCGCACCCGAACCTACCCGTTGGGCGCCGGTGGCAACAGTGGCCTTGCTCACCGGGGGTGATGGGGTGGTCCCGGCAGCATCACCTCGAGGCCGCGGGCGAAATCGTCCGGTGCGACATCTCCGAGCAGCAGGTGCTGCAGGATGAACCCGGGCAGCAACCCGATGATCGTCTTGGCGATCGCGTCGGAATCGGTGCCGGGGGGCAGCCAGCCGGTTTCGCGCAACCGGTCCGCGTACTCGAACCACAGCTCGCGCATCGACGCGATGGCTGTGCGCACCGGGACGGCCGCCTCGGTCGAGACCAGTGCCAGCGCCCACGCCTGCGGGGCGAGCCGCAGCGGCCCCTCGGGTCCACTCCGCTTGACGATCTCGGTCGTCAGCAGCCGGATGACCTCCGCTGGGGGAGGCGGGTCCTCGCTGCGAATGATCTCGGCGAGCCGCTCGCGCAACGGCCCCATCGTGCGGTTCACCAGCGCGCCGATGATCTCGTTCTTGCTGGTGAAATACCGGTAGACCGCACCCGCCGACATCTGCGATTCGGTGAACACATCCTGCATCGATGTCTCGTGGAACCCCTTACGGGCGAAGCACAGCTGCGCGGCGTCGAGGATCTGCTGCCTGCGGCGTTCCAAGTGTTCTTCGCTGACTCGGGGCATGGGTCAAACGTAAAACGAATGTCCGTTCTTGACAAGCGGGGGTGGGTGGTGTCACGGTAAGAAAGTCAAAAAGAACGAACATTCGCTTTAAGGGGATAACCGCCATGACGATCACCCGCCGAGCAGTAGCTCTCGGCCTCGCGGCCACCGCGATCCAGGCCATGATGCTGATCGCCTTCGCCTGGCCCACCGTCAACCTGGCCCCGCGCGACCTGCCGATCGCCGTCGCGGGTCCCGGCTCCGTCCAAGTCGCCGAGCAACTGCGGCAGCGCGATTCCGAGGCGTTCGAGATCACCACCGTCGCCGATGCCTCCGAGGCGCGAACCGCGCTGGCCGACAACGAGATCTACGGCGCCATCGTCACCGGCAACGGCGCGCCGCAGGTCCTGGTCGCCTCCGCGGCCTCACCGGCCGTCGCCCAGCAACTCACCGCCGTCGCCCAACAGCTCAGCGGCCTGCCCGCCGCGCAAGTCCAGGACGTGATCGCCACCGACCCCGACGACCCGCGCGGCGCAGGCTTCGGCTCGATGGTCCTCCCGCTCGTCATGTCCGGCATCGCCGCTGGCGTCCTGCTCACCCTGCTGATCCCCTCCTTGGGCGCCCGCCTCGCCGGCCTGGCCACCTTCGGCATCGCAGGCGGCCTCCTCAGCACCCTGGTCTTCCACACCTGGCTCTCGATCCTGCCCGGCGCCTACCTCGAACTGGCCGCCATCGCCGGCCTCGCCTCCTTCGCCGTCTCCGCGACGATCGTCGGCCTGGCCGCGGCCATCGGCCGCCCCGGAATCGGCCTCGGCGCCCTCACCATGCTGTTGGTCGGCAACCCCTTCTCCGCCGCCACCTCCGCCCCCGAACTCCTGCCCCAGCCCTGGGGCACCCTCGGCCAACTGCTCCCGCCCGGCGCCGCCGCCTCCCTGCTCCGTTCGGTCGCCTATTTCGACGGCGCGGGCGCCATCGCCCCGCTCACCGTCCTACTGGCCTGGGCAGCAGGGGGTGTCGCTCTCCTCGGCATCGCCGCAGTGCGCTCCCGCCCGGTGAGCACCTCTGCCACAACTCCTGAACCGATGGCCGTACCTGCCTGACCGTCCACGCAAAAATGCTCCGCACGAACAACTTTCGTGCGGAGCATTTTTGGGCTGTGCTGTGAAAGTTCCACCGGTACTGTTTCTACACGCCGACCTGTGTGAGCCGGAGCAGGCAGGTTCACGGAGTGATTGCAGTGACTCCCGGCAGGTCGCCGAACTTCGCCTTCGTATCGAGCGAGACGACAGTGCGACCCGATTCCGCGGCGTGTGCCGCGATGATCAGATCGTGCGCGCCGCGCGGTTTACCGGATCGGCGGATGTGCGCGAGCAACTGTGCGTGGCGGGTTGCTGTCTGCTCGGTGTACTCGAGGATGTCGATGTCGTCGAGGAGGACGGCAAGGCGGCGGGAACGTTGTGCCGCACGTTCAGCCGTGTCGGCGAGTTCGATGCCGACACGGAACTCGGCGACCGTCACTGCGGCTATTGCCAATTCGTCGTCGTCGTACGCTTCTCGATCGATGGTTCCGCGCTCGTAGGCGATCAAGAGACCTGTGTCGAGGATCAGTCGTCGCCCCATGGGTCCTCCAGATCATCGGCAACCATGGCGAGCGCGTCGTTGATGTCGGTAGCGAAGTCGTCGTCGAAGGGCGGCGCGTCAGAATCCTCCAGCGCGCGCCGTAGTGCCAGGCCGGTCTTTTTCGTCGGCGGAGAGACGGTTGCCACCGTTCGCCCGTGGCGGACGATGCGGATCGTCTCGCCGTGTTCGGCGCGGCGTAGAACGGCCGAGAAGTTTCGGGATGCCTCGGCGGCAGACATCGTGGTCATGAAATCAGATTATCTGAATTTGCTCGTTCCGGCCAGCGGGCTCAGGCCGGAAACTCCTGGTGGTAGCGCTGGGCTCGGGTGAGCATGCGGTGGATGCCGGCGATCATGCGGTCGGTGGGGAGGGGTTCGGCGACGATGGGGTCGCCGGTTTTCACGTAGTAGCGGCCGTCGGGGTAGTCCATCCACCAGAAGGTGCGGGCGGGGGTGGGGCGGGCGTCGAGGGCGGGGCCGGAGAGGGCGGAGACTTCGCCGAAGGCTTGGCGGGGGCGGCGGAAGAGGCGGTTGAGCTGGTCGGCGGAGGTGAGCCGGCCCGCTCGGTATTCGAAGTGGTCTTCTTCGGCGGCCAGTTGGTCTCGGCGGACCTCGACCGGGGGTTTCTTGCCCGGTTTGGTGCGGGGGAGGGCGGCTACCGTCAGGGCCGCTACCTGGATGGGGGTGCAGTAGGTGAGGGTGACGCCTGCGCCGGTGTCCTCCGTGGTGCCCGGTGCTTGTTGCAGGGTGACGCCGACCGCGCCGCGGATCGCGCCGTGGAAGCGGATGATGTTCGAGTTGTCCTTGCCTACATAGCCTTTGGATTCGACTCTGGCTTCGGGGTCGAGCAGGACGGACAGGGCGCGCTCTACCGCGGGGTCGTATTTGCGCAGGAGGGTTTCCACGGCCGCTTCCCGGTGCTGCTTCAGCTCGTCGAATTCGGCTATGTCGGTGCGGTATTGGAGAGGGTAGGGGAGGCGGTCGCGGCCGTAGCCGGACCACAGGATCTCGAACTCGATTCCGGTGAATTCAGTTCGGTGCACTGTCGTCGTCTCCGCCGATCACGGGGGGTACGGTCCTGATCTCGTCTGTGCCGAGCAGGAGGTCAGCGTTTTCCTGGGTGATCAGGTAGTCGGGGATGGCCTTGGTTCGTTCCTCGTCGGAGTTGCCGCGGCCCGCGCCGGGAGCACCCATGCCACCGATACCCGCCGCGCCGCGACCGGTGCCGGAAGAAGTTGTGCCCGAGCGGGTTCCGGCTGCGGTCGCTGCTGCGGGGGACTGGCTGCCCGGGACGGCTTTGCCGGGGGATGCGCTCGTCGGGGTGCCGCCGCTGGCGCGGGGCGAGCCGCTCCCGCCCTGACCACTGCCACCGCGGCTGCCGACCACTGAGCCGCTGCCACCGGGGGTGCCGACCACTGAGCCGCCGACGCCGAGGTTGCCGGTGCCCGGAGCTGCCACGCCGGGGCTGGTCGGCGTTGTGGCGGTCGGTGTTGTTGTCGTGGTTGTGCTTTGAGGCGTGGTCGAGCCCGGCTCGGTCGAAGACGGTGTGGTGGAGGGCGGTTCGGTACCGGATTCCTCGGGCGTCGCGCCGTCGCCGGGCGTATCCGCTGTCGGGTCTTCGGTTGTGGTGCCCTCGGTGGTCGAACCACCTTGGGTACCACCGGTGTTCGTATCGCCGTTGCTACCGGGACCGCCGTCGTCGCCGGCGATGGTCGGCGCTGCAGGGAGGAAGGGGACGCCGTTGTCGGTTTGACCGGCGACCTGGCTGTACACGGAGCGCAGGATCCGTCTGCCCTCCTGGGTGGCCTCGTCGCGGTTGTGGTCGTCGACCTTCATCACGCCGTCGGCGGGCAGCAACTTGCCGGTGACGTTGGTGCGCTCGGTGAGGCCGGGCATCAACGCTTGGGTCTGCTCGATTCCGGTGCGCATCTCGCTCAGTTTAAGACTGATCGCGGTCGCGGCTTGCGACAGCGGAATCGATTGCTGGGCATAGTTGTTCACAGCGGTGACCGCGGCGGAGGCCGCCGCGCCCGTCCACCCGCTGTGGCCATCGGCGCCGGTGATGGTGCGGGCGAACTGCTGGTTGAACCCGGTGAACGTGCCCATCAGCGCACCACCGATATTCGCCCACGCGGTGACCGCATCGTCGACGAGCTGCGGTTTCATCGCCGCGACCGCTGCCTGCATCTGCTCGAGGGTCATGCTGTCGTAGCTGTCAGGGGTGGTGATGTGCGGTGGTTGGATGTCGCCGCCGAAGATCGTGGAGTAGTTGCCCGCGAGCTGTCGGTCATAGATCTTCGCCCGCTCGGTATTCCACTGCTCCTGTGCGGCGATCACCTTGCTCTTGTAGTCCTCGTACGTCACAGGTGTTCTCCTGTCGCGGAGATCTCGGCGCCGGTTGCTTCGTCTTGGGCGACGAAGTTCGCAATCGCCTTGGCGACAACATCTTTCGCGGTCTTGACGGCCTCGATGTGCTTCTTGAGGACTTCGTCCAGTGGACGGTCCCCGCCGGACGCGGTCAGTGAGAACTTACGCTCCAGCGTCTGACTCGAGTTGAACGAGCCGAAGCCGGAGATATTGCGGACCTGGTCAACCTGGGCGTAAACCTCTTCCAGCCGATCCAGATGGTCGTCGCAAACCCTGTCCAGATCTTTGCCGACTTCGGGATCGAGCGAGAGCTGACCTGCTTCTGCCTGGACCAAGAGTTGACTCCACTCGCCGGGGTCGATGCTCAAAAGCATGGTCACCCACTAGCTCTCGGGAAGGTATTGAGCGAAGGTGTCGGTGAGCCTGCGCACCTCCGGGCACGGCGCAGGCGGCGAGGATGCGCTGACGCGGTTCAGGAGTCTGAACAGCACCGAACCGTTCGGGACCTCAACGGCGACAGTGCAACCCAGCTCGTACGTGGAGCCGGTCGTCCGAAGTTGGAGCGCTTGGTGCGAGCCCACGGTCGTCTCGGTGAAATCGGTGAAATCTGTTCGCGCCCGGGATTCGGCGAGTGTGTGTTCCGACGACAGGACCGAGAACGTGTACTGCTTGGCGGAGTCCTGCCAGCTGCACGTCTTCCAGCCTGAGAAGTCGACCCCCGCCACCTCGTTCTTTCGGCTCCCGACATTCAGCCCAGCCCCGCTGACAGCCGAATCCGGCAACGAACACGGATCCCACACCTTCGCCTCGGCATCCACCGAAGTAGGACTCGCCGCCACACTCACACCGCTCGTCTGCGGAGTAGCCGTCCCCTGCTCCCCATCCCCGCACCCCGCGACAGCCAGCCCCACCGCCACGACAACGCCGACCACCCTCGCCGCACTACCTCGAACTGCCATACCTTCGTCCCTCCCACAGAACCGGTGCTCGTTCATGCTGTCCCCGCTCCCGAGATCGTAGTCACGCTGTTGTGCATCGCGAAAGCTCACGTTTTACTCCGCCGCGCAGGGTGCGGACGCGGTCATCGAGAACCGCACGTCGGTCGGGTCGCCTCCCGGCAAGAGCCGAAACGACGAGACGGTGTAGCCACGCGAGTCGCGGTACACCCGGTTCACGGGGTCTTTGTCCGGCCGCTGGCTCGGTTCGAGGGTGAACCCGCGCGTGGTCATCGCTTCGAGATTGGTCATCGCTCGGTCGATGAACTCCTGGGACGGGTTGACCTCTTCCATCACATACCGTGGCCGCCACGGCGGGCCTTCGGAACGCAGTGAGTTCGGGTTGGTTCGACAGCCCGTGCCCGCGGTGGTGACATCGCTGATGCCGACCGACACCGGTTCCGGCCAGATGAGTCCGAAGTTGTGCGCGACGATCGGGCTCGCCTCGGCGACGGTCAGCCCGGTCCGGTCTTTGATCTGCTGGTCGGTCGGACCTTCGTGAACGAGGGAGCCGCATCCGGCGAGAGTCGCGGTGGTCAGCGCCACGAGAGCGGTCTTCGCGGTCTTCATCTGATGTCGATCGTCGAGCCGAGGCCGGGGTTGTCGGTGATCCGCGGGTTCGCGTACGGGTCGAGGTCCGGGTCGCCGAGGGCCGCCGCGAGTCGTGCGGCACCGGCTGCTTTCGCGGCGTCGAAGGCTTCCCTCCCGCCGTCGCCGTTGTCGCCCAAACCGATATCGACATAACGTGTTTCGATCCCTCGCTCGACGTATCCTGTCGCCTCCGAGCCCTTGATGACGCCGACGATATTCTGGAACGCCGTCGACTTCGGGTCGTCCCAATACTTGCCGTGCCCGTCGGTGCCGAAGACAACCTCGTTGCGGTGTTCCTGGAAACCGTCGCTGTAATAGCCGGTGTCGAGCCGAACAACTCCGGGCACTTCATCGGGATCGCCGCCAAGCGCCTCGGACGCATGCGGATTGCCGGGCAGCGACACCGCACCCGGAATATTCAGTCCCCCTTCGGGATACGACTGCACCACACCGATCAGGTCGCCGGGCGCCGTCATCGAATACCGCTGGACGTTCGGGTTGGCGTTGTTCCACCCGGTGTCGAACACGCCGGTGCCCGCCGATGAAGCGTGCAGGACGCGGTCGGCCCGCAGACCCAACTGCTCGGCCGAGCCGACAATCGAACCACCGTAGGAATGCCCCACGTAGGAGACCGGCGTTCCCGGTGTGGACGCCGCGACTTCCCGGTCGATCTCGCGGCCGAAGTCGACAAGTCGAGGCGCCATGTCCGCGGCGAACTTCGGGCTCGGCGCACCATCGGAAAGGCTGGTCAGACTCTGCGGGAAGTCGCCCTCCATGTACAGCAGGATCGGGCCGCCCGTCTGATCGGCGAGATTCCACGCGGCAACGTGATTGGACCCCGAACCGTTGAGATTGGTACTGGTGCCGGGCACATACACCCCGACACCGGGCGCACCCGACTTCATCTCACCGACCATCTCGATCATTCGGCCGTTGCCCTCGGTGCTGAACATGACGAACTTGCGGTCGACCATGCCCAGTTGCGCTGTCGCCTTGTCGCCGGTCGCGGCCGCGGTGGTGTCGAGAGTGCCCGCGCCTTCGGGATTCGGGATCGGCGCCAGCATCGCCTCCAGTTGCTTCACCCGGGATTCGTCGCGGTTCGGCTTCGCCTTCTCCGACGTGAGCGCATTGCGGACGTTGATCTCATTGGCCTCGATCCGCATCACGAACGGCACCCCATTGAGGTTGCCCAGCTTCTCCGGCGCCGCGATCACCAGTTGACGCTGCGCTTCGGCACTCAACCCGGCCAGGAAAGTCGCCCGCTCATCCGGCGACATCGACGCCAGCTGGATCGCCACCGCATCCGGATCGTGGACCGACCCGTCGGCGAGGGTGATGTCGGGTTGACCGTCGCGCATCGCGCCGAGGTCGCCGACAGACTCGCGCAGACGCGCACCGAACAGATTGTCGAGGCGTTCGATCTCGTCCAGCCCGCTCAACAGATTGAGCTGGAAAACCCCTGCGGCGCCTTCCTTTTCCGGATCGGCATGCGTCACCCGTCCGTCGGCGGCAACCGCGAAACCTTGCGCGACCGCGAGGTTCTTCTGGTCCAGCACATAGGTTTTGGAGTGTTTCAGGCCCTGATAGGCATCTTCGGCGTCGTCGGCGACCCGCAGCAGCACGGTGCGCACCTCGTACCCGTGATCGACTTCCTCATCGATGCGTCGCGAGGCCGCGTCCTTGGTGTGGCCGTGCCAGCTACCCGCGGTCGAGACCGCGCGCGAGCAGTCGTCGACCGAGGTCGACAGGACGTCGGCGTTGGCACGGGCGGCGTCGGCGGCGCGGTGCAGCCCCTCGAGATTCCAGGTGTCGAGTTGCGGGATCGTGGGCCGCATCAGCGGGTACCGAGCTTCCCGATTTCGCCCGCGGTCTCGGCATCTTTGGCCTGGATATCGGCCGAGAATTTGTCGACCAGGTCGGCCAGCGTCGTGTACCGGGTCGCGATCGAGTCCATCGCCTGTGAAGCCGGGTCGGCCAGTCCGCGTACGGCGGCGAGTACGTCACTGCCGTCGCCGATCGCCTCGCCGGCGGTCGCCCAGCTCAGCGCGTCGACTTCGCCTGCCTCCCGGCGCCAGGTCGTCGCCATGGTCTTCAGCTGATCGGGCTCGACGCCCAGGGTCCCACTCACGATGTCCCCCTCCTTCGATGCCGAAGGACTACGCGCCCGTGTGGACCGGTCCCCTCGTGAAGGTTGGACGGGGCACGCGAAGCGAAGGTTCCATTATGTGATGTGAGTCACACTGATGCGGGTTCGTCCTCGTCCGCGTCGGCCCGGCTGCGCACGCAGTCGCGGCAGGTGCCGAAGATCTCGAGCGTGTGGCTCACCTCGGTGAATCCGTGGTCGCTCGCGATCGTCTCGGCCCACGCCTCGACCGTCGGGCCCTCGACCTCGACGGTGCGACCGCAATGGCGGCAGACCAAGTGGTGATGGTGGCCGCTCGAGCACTGGCGGTAGACGGATTCGCCGGTGTCGGTGCGCAGGACGTCGACCATGCCCGCGTCGGCGAGGGACTGGAGGGTGCGGTAAACGGTGGTCAGGCCGATGCCCTCGCCGCGTTTGCGGAGCTCGTCGTGCAGTTCCTGCGCCGAACGGAACTCGTCGATATTGCTGAGCAGGGCCGAGATGGCACTGCGCTGACGGGTACTGCGAACTCCGACCTGCTTCGCGGAGGTGTTGTCTGCCAACGGATTATCCTTCCTCGGCATGGGCGACGGCATCGACGACGATGTGCGCCAGATGGTCGTCGACGAGTTCGTAGAGCACCTCGCGGCCCGAGCGTTCGCCGTGCACGACGCCCGCCGATTTGAGAATGCGCAGATGCTGGCTGACCAGCGGCTGGGTGACGCCGAGCGCGTCGACCAGCTCGTGCACGCAGCGCGGGGACTCACGCAACTGCAGCACGATGGCGATGCGTACCGGCGCGGCCAGTGCCCGCAGCAGCTCGCCCGCGTCCTCGAGCACCGTGCGCGACGGCACGGCGGCGGGGGCAGGGGAGTGGTACGGGTTGTGCGGGTGCGCGGGCGCAGCCTCGGTCGTCATGAACCAACTCCTTAATGGAAACAGATTCCATTTTGATATGCACGGTTGCGCATGTCAAATGACGCGCCGCGCTGGACACCTCGGGTGCTGCTAACTCACTGGACGGGTGCCGATACGCTCTATTGCAATACGAACGCTACGTCGTAGTGCAATAGAGCCGACGTAGCGGACATTCCGACTCGCAGTGGATGGAGAAATCTCGCGTGGCACCCAAGTCGAAGGTGGACACCGTTGCCAACCTCGCCAAGCGCCGGGGTCTGGTCTACCCGTGCGGTGAGATCTACGGAGGCACCAAGTCGGCGTGGGACTACGGTCCGCTCGGCGTCGAACTGAAGGACAACATCAAGCGGCAGTGGTGGCGGACCATGGTCACCAGCCGCGACGATGTCGTCGGCCTGGACTCCTCGGTGATCCTGCCGCGCCCGGTCTGGGAGGCCTCGGGCCACGTGGCCACCTTCTCCGATCCGCTGGTCGAGTCGCTGCACACGCACAAGCGTTACCGCGCCGACCATCTCATCGAGGCCTACGAGGCCAAGCACGGCCACCCGCCCGCCAACGGCCTGGCCGACATCAACGATCCCGACACCGGCCAGCCCGGCAAGTGGACCGAGCCGCGCAACTTCTCCGGTCTGCTCAAGACCTTCCTCGGCCCGGTCGACGACGAAGAGGGCATGCACTACCTGCGCCCCGAGACCGCGCAGGGCATCTTCGTCAACTTCAAGAACGTCCAGGAGACCGCGCGCAAGAAGCCGCCGTTCGGCATCGCCCAGATCGGCAAGAGCTTCCGCAACGAGATCACGCCGGGCAACTTCATCTTCCGCACGCGCGAGTTCGAGCAGATGGAGATGGAGTTCTTCGTCAAGCCCGGCGACGACGTCGAGTGGCACAAGTACTGGATCGAGACCCGGCTGGCCTGGTACACCGACCTCGGCATCGACCCGGAGAACCTGCGCCTGTTCGAGCACCCGAAGGAAAAGCTGTCGCACTACTCGGCGGGCACCACCGACATCGAGTACCGCTTCCGCTTCCAGGGCGGCGAGTGGGGTGAGCTCGAGGGCATCGCCAACCGCACCGATTACGACCTCAAGACGCATTCGGAGCACTCCAACGTCGACCTGAGCTACCGCGACCAGGCCACCGGTGAGCGCTACACGCCCTACGTCATCGAGCCGGCGGCCGGTCTGACTCGTTCGCTGATGGCGTTCCTGGTCGACGCCTACACCGTCGATCAGGTGCCGACCGCGAAGGGCACGACCGAAGAGCGGATCAGCCTGCGTCTGGATCCGCGCCTCGCGCCGGTCAAGGCCGCGGTGCTGCCGCTCTCGCGCAACGCCGACCTGACCCCCAAGGCCAAGGACCTCGCCGCCCAGCTGCGCCGCAACTGGAACGTCGACTTCGACGACGCGGGTGCCATCGGCCGCCGCTACCGTCGTCAGGACGAGATCGGTACGCCGTTCTGCATCACGGTCGACTTCGACACCATCGACGACCAGGCAGTGACGATCCGCGAGCGCGACTCGATGGCCCAGGAGCGCATCGCCCTGGACAAGGTCGAGTCCTACCTGGCAGCACGGCTGATCGGCGCCTGATTCAGCAGGTCGAAGAGCCCGCATCGACCGAGTCGGTGCGGGCTCTTTCGCGTCCGCGGGGTGGGCGGTTGATCACACCGCGTAGCTGACGGTTTGCGTTGGGTGGGCGCTTGCCTCACGATCTTCGTTGTGCTGTGGGAACCGGAAGACGTGGTGCGGGTGCTCGACCCGTCGGAACAACGATTCGTGCGGCACGCGACGTTCACCGGGCGGTCGGTCACGGTGCTCGGGGAACTGGACGCGGCGGGGCTCGGCGCGGCCTTCGCGGCGCTGCAGCGGAGATTCCCGATTCTGGTGTGCCGGATCGTCGAGGATGCCGACGAGAACGGAATCCTGTTGCGCCCCGGGCATATCGAGGCCGTCGGTGCGTGGGTGAGTTTCGGTGAGCCCGACGAGGTCCGGATTCCAGCCGAGTCCATGGATCCCGGCGCTCAGCTGGCGTATCTGGATGTGGTTCTCGCCGAAGAGGATCGGGCTCGGGTCACGTTGTTCGTGCACCACAGCGTGGCCGATGCGGGGCATTGCGTCGAACTGTTCGCGCGGCTGTGGGGCTACTACACCGACTATGTGGAGACCGGGAAGATCGCGGCCGACGCGGCCCCGACGGACATCTCGACCATCGCCGAGCCGGAGGGGGTGGCGCGGGAGCTTCCGGCGTCGCTCGAGGTGTTACTGGCGCACCGGGGGATCCGGCGTGGGCGGCGGTCGGGGCTCGAGCCGGTGACGCGTCCGCTCGTCGCCGCTGACCCGATGAGCGCTGTCGAGCGGTCGGAAGCGGCTCCGGCCTCCTTGGCTCGGCCGGCGCGGATTCAGCTCGACACAGTCGCGACCGCGCGGGTGCTCGACCTGGCTCGCGCGCACGCGGTGAGCGTCAACGGGTTGGTCACCGCCGCGGTGCTACGGGCCTATGCCGATCTCTCCGGCGCGGACAGCGTCTCGTGCCTGTATCCGGTCGACCTGCGCAGGCGCCTCGACCCGCCGGTCGACGCCGAAGCGGGCACCAACCTGTCCGGCCTTGCCGCGTTCCGCGCGAATGCCTCCGACACCGCGGACCTCATCGTCCTCGCTCGCCGGATCGGCACCAGCCTGCACAACGACCTGGCCGACGGCGTGATCGAACAGTCGGTCCTGCACTTCCCGGACTTGTTCGGACCCAACCGAATCCACTCCACCGCAGGGCACATCGCCCTCACCAATACCGGAACGGTGCCCACGTTCCGCGCCCCCGCCGGGCTGTTCCTCGACGACTACGAGATCGTCTACCTCTCCGCACACCCCCGACCGTCGACCGGGGCATCCGCGGCGGTCACTTTCCTCGTGTACACCTATCTCGGCAGGTTGACCATCGGCCGGTTGGGCGGGGGAGCGCTCGCCACCGACCTGCTCGATGCTGTGGCCGCAGAGTTGTCCTGGTCACCCGCCGACCGGGAAGCCGCGACCGCCTGAGTTCGACCGGGGCGGTCGCCACCGACCTGATGTCCGCAGTTGCCGCGGAATCGTCCTGGTCACCCGCGGGCCACAATGTCTCAGAATCTGCCGCCCCGGCTGACTCGCCGCGATCCCGACGAGCCGCCGAATGAGCCCGGCCGATAGCCGCCGCCTCCGCCGCCGAAACCACCTCCGCCGAAACCACCTCCGCCGAAACCACCTCCGCCGAAACCACCTCCGCCGAAACCGCCGCGCCGTGAACCGCCGCTCATCGCGCCGCGCAGGAGCTCGTTCAGCAGGATTCCGCCCAGCACCGCGCCGGTCTGGGAGCCGCCGCCCGACATCGGCTGGCGGGTTTCCCATGCCTGCACGCTGGCCTGTGCCTGCTGCATGGCCCGACCGCCGAGGTCGGCTGCGGTTTGCGCGCTGATGATTGCGCGTTCGGGGTCACCGGCCGCGAGCCCTCGCGCCTCGTCGAGATGACGTTGCGCTTCGGAGAGCCGGGTGCGCGCCTCGGCATCGATGCCGCCGCGCCGGGTGGTGATGAACGAGGACGCCGCGTCGATCCGCGCGGCCGCGTCGGTGAGGGTGCGGTCGAGTCTGCGTCGTAGATCCTCCACGGCCAGTTTGCGATCCGAGGCCGCCGCGATCGCCCGGTCCAGCTCGGCGTCCGCGGTGACCGCGTCGTGGAAGGTGCCGAGGGGGTCGTTGTCGGCGTTCGGGGTGTTCAGGGCCGCAGTGGCGGAAGAGACCGCGGCGGCCAGGTCGGCGCCGCCGAATTCGGTGAGGCTCTTGGCCGAGCTCAGGTCGGCGCGCAGTTCGTCGAGAGCGGCAGGCAGACCATCGCGCGCCTGCTGGATATTCGTCGCCGCCTGGTCGACGGCATCGAGGAGGGTCTTGGCCTGCCCGATCGCGCCCTCGGCCGCGCGGATCGCCGCGACCGCGCCACCCTGCTGCCCAACGGGCTGCGCGAGTGCGGTGCGGGCGTTGTCGATATTGTTCTCGGCGAAGGTGATTCGTTCCTGCGCCATCCGCACGTTGTCGTGGATCGGCGCGATGACCGAGGGCGGGTAGGTCGAATCGAGCCGGGCGAGTTCGGCCTCGGAGCCCGGCATGCGCGCGGTCAGCTCGATGATGTCGCGGGTGAGCGCGTCCAGCCGGGCGGGCGCGTCGATGAGCAGATCGCGCATGGCGTCGAAATCGGTGACCTGCGCGTCGAGTTCGCGATCGGCCTTGCCCGCGGTCGCGATCAGCTCGACGAGCATGGCGCGCTGCTGATCAGGTGTCTCCGGGACGGCGTCATCGAGTTGCTGACGAATTGTGAACGCCTTCGCGGTGGCGGCGCGGGCGGCATCGAGTGCGGAGCGGAAGGGGGTTACCGCCGTCTCGCCGAATTCGCTGGTGGCCAAGGTCAATTCCTCGCCGCTGGTGCGCACGGCATCGTCGATCTCGACCAACCGCTCGCGGGAGAGCGCGTGCAAGGTCGGCAGCGACAGTTTCGCCAGGGCCGCCGAGTCGGTCGGGTCGAGCTCACGCGCGTTGGTCAGTTCGGCTCGCTCCCTCTTGCCACGGCGCTTGCGCGAGAACAACATCAGACCGCCCGCCACTACGACCACGGCCAGCGCGATGAGGATCAGCACACCCCACGGCACGCCGCCGCCCTTCATGGCGGAACCGATGCCTTCGGCGGTGTCGACGGCGGCTTGGGCCCACTTCTGGTCTCGTAGAGCGGGTTCCACCGAACCGGCGAGCAGCGAGTCCAGTTCGGCGTCGGTCACACCAGCGGGAAGGGTGCCGTCGAGCCAGTAGCCGCGATCGTCCACGGCAACCGCCAGCAGCAGGTCGCGATCGCTGAAACCGGAGAGTTCGACGGTGCGGGCGGCCCAGTCCCGCGCCGCCATCGACCCGAACGTGCGTACATAGATCACCCACAGCTTCACCTGGTGATCGCGGTAGAGGGTGTCGACCGCGTCGAGCACACGCCCTTCGTCGCCCGCGCTGAGCACATTCGCGGTGTCGACCACCTGCGGACCCATCCGGGCGGGCGGCTCGGCGACAGCACTGGGCGCGCACAGCAGACTCAGCACGGCGAACACCGCGCAGAGCACCGAAACCGATCGTGGGGCCGAACTCGACAGCGGCATGTGTCGAATCTAACCGTCGAGACCGACACGAGCACGACATCGCGGCGCGTGGCTTCTACGATCGGACGCATGGTCACAGTCGCTCGCCAGTACACAGGTCACGTCACCGCGGGCGAGGACGCCCAGCAGCGCGACGTCCCCGGCGCCCGCATCGTGAAGATGTCCGTCGGTCCGATGGACAACAACACCTACCTGATCCAGAGCACCGGCACCGGCGCCGCCGTGCTGATCGACGCCGCCAACGACGCCGAGCGCATCATCGAACTGACCGTGCTCGAGACCCCCGGCCAGGTCGAACAGCTCGTCACCACCCACCGCCACCCCGATCACTGGCAGGCACTGACCGAGGTCACCAAGTCCCTCGCCGTCCCTACCGCCGCCCACACCCTCGACGCTGACCACATCCCGGTCCGCCCCGACCGCCTGCTGGAGGACGGCGACACGGTCGAAATCGGCGACTTGGTCCTGCATGTCATCCACCTGCGCGGCCACACCCCCGGCTCGATCGCCCTCGCCCTCACCGACAACGCAGGCCACACACACCTCTTCACCGGGGACTCCCTTTTCCCAGGTGGGGTAGGGAAAACTCACAGTCCCGCCGACTTCGACACCCTCCTCACCGACGTCACCACCAAACTCTTCGACCGCTACCCCGACGACACCGTCGTCTACCCGGGCCACGGCGACGACACCACCCTCGGAGCCGACCGCGCGAACCTGCCCGAATGGCGCGCACGGGGCTGGTGACGTTCTGGCCAGGCACAAGCGGGCCAGGACAGTGCCATCGGCGGAATCAGCGCAGCGTGAATGCTGGGCCAGTGAGGGTAAGGCCCAGTTCAGCGGTGTAGGCGAAGACCGCGAAGAAGATCAGTGCGGCACCCGCCAGAGCGATGTCCTTGTTGAAATGGACCATCTCGTGTTGCTTGGTCTCGGCATCGGTTTCCTTCCAGAAGGCGTGCATCAGGAAGGCCGTCGGCACCAGGAACACGACCAGGGCAAGCGAGCCGAGGTCTCCCCATGCCCCGAGCAGCACGCTCGTTCCAGCGACAAGCATGACCGCACCCGACCCGTACACCGCGAACACCGCCGACGGCACCCCACGGCTCGCGGCATAGCGCGCGGTGTCCTTCGCCGCACTCAGATGGCCGATGGCCGCGCCGATGAACAACGCGGAGAACAGGATTCGCCCGATCAGGACTATGACGCTCATGGCTTCCACCTGACCATCGCGAGACCGGCCGCGTCCAAGACCGATCCGGCGAACCCGATACCGAGCGGGTATCGTCGCAGCTCATGGACCTCCGCCTCCTGCGATACTTCACGACGGTGGCCGAGGAACTCCACTTCGGTCGCGCCGCCGCCCGCCTGTACATGACTCAGCCCCCGCTGAGCCGGGCGATCAAACAGCTCGAAGCCGACCTCGGCTACGAACTGCTGCGCCGCTCATCGACCGGCGTGATTCTCACGCCCGCCGGGTCCGCGCTCTATGACGAGGCACGCGACCTGCTGGCCCAGGCGGATCGGGTGCGCACCAGGGTCGCGGTCGCCGCCGGGGCGTCCGCCCTCACCATCGGCACCTTCGCCGAACAGGCAGGCACCCGACTGGCCGCGGCCTACCGAGCCGCGCATCCCGGCGTGCAAGTGCACATCAGAGAAGGCGACTTCGCCGACCCGACAGCGGGATTGCGCGCCGGGCGCGTCGACATCGCCCTCACCCGCACGCCCTTCGACGAAACAGGCATCACCACACAGGTTTTGCGTACAGACCCCGTCGGTGTCGTACTGCGCGTGGATGATCCACTCGCCGACCGGGCGAACCTGCACCTGCGAGATCTGGCCGATCGGCTCTGGTTCCAGCTGCCTCCCGACACCGACCCGATCTGGCGGAGCTACTGGTCGCACCCGACCGATCCGGACACCGGGCCGGTGGTGCGCACCGTCCACGAATGTCAGCAAACCGTTCTGTGGAACGGCACCGTCGGGCTCACGCCGCTCGGTCATCCGGTCCCGGACGGTCTGGTGGTGGTCCCGCTCGTCGACAAGCCGCCGAGCAGTCTCGTCCTGGCCTGGAACAGCGCCGAGCACAGCCCGTTGATCCGCTCGTTCATCGACGTCGCCGCGACGATCTCGCCGGCGGCGATCGGTCGTTCACCGGAACGGAATCCGGTGGTGACCGCTGACCACACGACGCGTCGGACCGACCTGGCAGACTGACGAAGGTGAAATCGGGATACTCGCGAACCTCAGCGCCCGCCCAGGATGTCAGGCATCCGCGCGGGCTGGTGTCGACGGTCTCGGTGTGGTTCGTCCGGTTGATCGCCGGGGCGGTGCTGATGGCATTGGTGCTGGTCGCCGGGACGGCGTTCCGGGTCTGGCAGGTCGCGCGGATCGACGACTACACCCCGGCGAACGCGATCGTGGTCCTCGGCGCGGCGCAGTATTCGGGCACGCCGTCGTCGGTCTTCGAGGCGCGGTTGTATCAGGCGTGGCGGCTCTACGAAGCCGGTGTGGCGCCCACGGTGATCACCGTCGGCGGCAAGCAGGAGGGCGACCTGTATACCGAAGCCGCGTCGGGCAAAGCGTATTTGGAAGACAAGGGTGTGCCCAGCGAGAGCATCCTCGCCGTGGAAACGGGTTCCGACACGTTACGCAGCATCGAGGCGGTGGCGTCGGCGATGGGGGAGCGCGACATGTCATCGGCCGTACTCGTGAGCGATCCGTGGCATTCACTGCGAACCAGGACGATGGCTCGCGACGCGGGCTTGGAAGCGTGGACCGCACCCACCCGCACCGGACCGGCCGTCTACACGAGGGAGTCGCAATTCCACGGCATCGCCCGCGAAACCGGCGCGCTGCTCTGGTATCAGCTCACTCATTTCTCGGCAGACTTCCCTTACGAGGCGGGACAGTGAGATGACAGGGACCTATACCCCGCACGACCAGGAACGCATGGTCCACGAGCCGGGCAAGACCGCGTGGCCCGGTGCCGCGGGCAAGGGCCATCGCAGTGAGTTCTCCCGCGATCGTGCCCGTGTGCTGCACTCCGCCGCGCTGCGTCGCCTGGCCGACAAGACCCAGGTCATGGGCCCGCGCGAGGGCGATACCCCGCGCACCCGCCTGACCCACTCCCTCGAAGTGGCCCAGATCGGGCGCAGCATCGCCGACGGTGTCGGTGCCGACCCCGACCTCGTCGACCTCGCGGGCCTGGCCCACGACATCGGCCACCCGCCCTACGGACACAACGGCGAACGCGCACTCGACGAATTCGCCGACGAATACGGCGGTTTCGAAGGCAACGCCCAGAACCTGCGCATCCTGACCCGCCTCGAACCCAAGATCCTCGACGCCGACGGAGAAAGCTTCGGGCTCAACCTGACTCGGGCAGCCCTGGACGCGACCCTCAAATACCCGTGGGGCAGAAGCGGTTCCGGGACCAAGTTCGGCGCCTACGACGACGACCTCGAGCGACTGGCCTGGGTGCGCAAAGACGCGCCCGACCGCAAACAGAGCCTGGAATGCCAGATCATGGACTGGTCCGACGACGTCGCCTACTCGGTGCACGACGTGGAGGACGGCGTGATCGTCGGCCGGATCGACCTGCGCGCCCTCGCCGATCCCGCCGAGCAGGCCGCCCTCGCCGAACAAGGTCACGGCCAGCACCCCGACCAGTCGATCGAAGCACTCGCCGCCGCCGCGCAGCGGCTCTCCGAACTCGACATCGTGGCCGAGGCCGCGACCTACGACGGCAGCTTCGGCGCCTCGGTGGCCCTGAAACGACTTACCAGCGAACTGGTCGGCCGCTTCGCCACCGCCGCGATCTCGGCCACCCACGAGCGCTACGGCGAAGGCCGGCTCAGCCGCTACGAGGCCGACCTGATCGTGCCACCGATCGTGGCCGCCGAGGTCGCCGTCCTCAAGACCATGGCGCTGCGCTACGTGCGCTCCGACCCCGGCCACCTCGCCCGCCAGCAGACCCAGCGCGATCGCGTACAGGCCGTCGCCGACCGCCTGCTCACCACCGCGCCTGCCCACCTCGACGACCAGATGCTGCCCTGGTTCAACGCCGCGACCACCGAGGCCGCCCGCGTGCGCGTGGTGATCGACCAGATCGCCTCCTACACCGAGAGCCGCTTCGAACGCGTCGCCGCCTCGCTGGACTGCCGCTGACCAGACCCGACTAGACTCGCTCACCGTGGCCGGACGAATCCCAGATCGCGATATCGCGGCGATCCGTGAACGTGTCCGGATCGAAGATGTAGTCGGTGAGTACGTGGCGCTCAAGCGCGCGGGCGCCGACTCGATCAAAGGTCTGTGCCCGTTCCACGACGAGAAGTCGCCGTCGTTCCATGTGCGACCCAACCATGGACTGTTCCACTGCTTCGGCTGTGGTGAGGGCGGCGACGTCTACAAGTTCCTGCAGCAGATGGAACACATCGGTTTCGTCGAGGCAGTCGAGCAGATGGCCGATCGGATCGGCTACCAGATCAACTACGAGGGTGGCGGCACCTCGGTGCAGCGCGATCGCGGCACGCGCTCCCGCCTGGTCGCCGCGAATGCCGCCGCGCACGAGTACTACATGGCCCTGCTGCACGAACCCGAGGCCGAGGCCGCCCGCAAGTATTTGACGGACCGCAATTTCGACAAGGCGTCCTGGCAGCAGTTCGGTTGCGGGTACGCGCCCGCGGGCTGGGACGGGCTGACGAAGCACTTGCAGCGCTTGGGTTTCGAGTTCAAGGAGCTGGAAGCGGCGGGGTTGTCCAAGCAGGGCAAGCGCGGTCCGATCGACCGGTTCCATCGGCGCCTGCTGTGGCCGATCCGCAATCTCGGCGGCGAGGTGATCGGGTTCGGCGCGCGCAAGCTGTTCGACGACGACACCATGCCCGGCAAGTACGTGAACACGCCGGAAACGTTGCTGTACAAGAAGTCTCAGGTGCTGTTCGGTCTCGACCATGCCAAACGCGACATCTCCAAGGGTCATCAGGCGGTGGTCGTCGAGGGCTACACCGACGTCATGGCCATGCACCTGGCCGGAGTGAAAACCGCGGTCGCGTCCTGTGGCACCGCTTTCGGTGAAGAGCACCTGCAGGTGTTGCGCAGGCTGCTGATGGACGACAACTTCTGGCGCGGCGAGATCATCTACACCTTCGACGGTGACGCGGCAGGCCAGGCCGCGGCGTTGAAGGCGTTCAGCGGTGATCAGCGGCTGGCCGGACAGACCTACATCGCTGTCGCGCCAGACGGGCAGGATCCGTGCGAGTTGCGTCAGCACTCCGGCGACAGTGCCGTGCGCGACCTGGTGGCCCGGCGAACCCCGCTGTACGAGTTCGTGATTCGCGGTCTGCTGGCCGAACACAATCTCGACGATGTCGAGGGCCGTGTCGAGGCGTTGCGCCGTACGGTGCCCGTGGTGGCCCAGATCAAGGACAACGCCACCCGTAAGGGGTACGCGACCAAGCTGGCCGGTTGGGTCGGCTGGGACGACATCCAGCTGGTCGTGCGCCGGGTCGGGGAAGAGGCGAAGAAGAACCGGATGGGCGCCAATGCCACGCCTGCGCTGAAGTCCGGCGCCGCGGCGATTCCCGCTCCCCGCGTCGAGGAGAGCTCCTCGGTGCGGCCTGCCCCGAACGATCCGGTGCTGTTCGCCCAACGTCAAAGCCTCAGTGCCGCACTGCAATACCCAGGAATAGCCGGCGTGGCCTTCGACGCGATCGACGCCGCCGCCTTCACCCACCCCGCCTACATCGCCCTGCGCCTCATGATCGCCCGAGCGGGCGGCACGGCGGCCGGGCTCAGTGGCGCGGAATGGGTCGCCGCCGTATCCGACCACACCGATGACCTGATGATCCGCGCCCTGGTCTCCGAACTGGCCAACGAGCAGCTCCCGGTCCGCACCCAGAACGACACCCCACGCTTCATCACCGGTATCCTCGCCCGCACACAGGAAGCCTGGGTAGGCCGCCAGATCGCCGAGCTCAAATCGAAGCTGCAGCGACTGTCCGCCAGCGAGGAGCCCGACACCTACATGACCCTGTTCGGCGACCTGGTGGCGCTGGAGCAGTACCGCAAGAGCCTCGCGGCCCAGGCGATGGGCAACGAGGGCTACGCGGCCGGGGCCTGAAAGCGCTGGGGGGATCGCGTCTCGAGGCAACGCGGTTCCGCGTTTGGATTCTCGATTCGCTCATGCCACAGCCACTTTCGAGTCGTCGACATCGGTTGCGAGGCGATCGCGGTACCAGGCCACGCCACTCAGGGCGATTCCGGCGATGGTGACGGCCGCTGCGACCAGATACACCGATCGCAAGCCGCTGCTGTCGATGACCCGCCCGCCCAGCCAGCCCGCGAAGGCGGCCGCGAGCTGGTAAGCCGACGCGTTCACCGCCATGGCCAGTGTCGGCGCAGCCGCCGCGGTGCTCAGCACCCGTGCCTGCATCCCGGGAATCACCGAGAAGCCCAGTGCCCCGAGGACGAACACCATCACCGCGATGAGCACTGGGTTGGTGCTGACCAGCCACATGAGTGCGAGCGCTCCGGCAAGCAGGGTCAGCAACCCGATCTGCGAAGGCATCAGGGCACGGTCCGACAGGCGCCCGCCGATGAGATTGCCCACGGTGGCGCCGACACCGTAGATCAGCAGCCAGCCGGCGACCGAGCCACTGGTGAAGCCGCTGACATCGGTCAGCAGCGGCGAGAAGTAGGTGAACACCATCAGCACTCCGGCATTGGCGATCGCGGTGATCGAGATCGCCAATTGCACATCACGACTGCGGAATACACCCATCTCGGCCACCGCCGAGCCGCCTGCGTTCGCCACCGCGGGGACCAGCCGGATCACCAGCAGCAACCCGAGCACGCAGACCGCGGCGACCGCCGCGAAGGTGGCACGCCATCCATACTGGGAACCGATGAAGGTGCCCAATGGCGCGCCCAGAATCATCGCCACGTTCATTCCGAAGACCAGCTTCGACACCGTCGAGGCCTGCTTGCCTTCCGGTGCTGTCGACACCGCGGTGACGATCGCGTTGGCGAAGAACGTCGATGTCACCAGCGCGGTGACGACCCGGGCCGCGAACAGCGCCTCGTACGCCGGTGCGAGCGCTGATGCGATATTGCCGAGGACGGCGATCGCCAGCAACGTCACCATCAAAGGCTTGCGGGGAAACCGCGTGGTGAGGGCGGTCAGCGTCGGCCCACCGACGATCATTCCGATGGCGTACGCCGTGACCAGGAGCCCCGCGGCCGGGATGGACACATCCAGATCGGTGGCGACATCGGGCAGGATCCCCGCGATGACGAACTCGCCGGTGGTGATTCCGAAGACGCACAATACAAGTGAAGCAAGACTCAACCGCATGATTCTCTTCTCTGTCCGAGCGGGAATTGGTCCCCACATTGCTTCGATTCGGCGACTTCGTCGGGAACTCTGAAATCATGAACTGAATGGACAAATCTTCGCCAATTGTGGATATTCTGCAGGTGTTCGCAGGCATGGCAAATCTGTTCCTCGATCTAGAAATCCACCCCGCTCACGCCGCGAGATCCTGCTGATCCCCTGTCCCGTTGGCTGACTGAAATCGCCTCCGGCGCAGCGTGTGATCGGTCCGGTGGCGATCGGCCGCCTCGCGATGCCAGGCCTTCTGTATCAACAGCCTGTCATTTGGGCGTATCAATGAGCAATGGCGCAACAATTAGAATTGGTGTAATTTGATAATGTGTCGATTATTGATCAATCCGGGATTCGCCCGACCAACATCGACGATCCGACCGCTCATCAGCTGCGACTCCTGCTGGCCCTTGCCGAAGAACTTCACTTCGGTCGAGCCGCACGTCGGCTGTATCTGACCCAGCCTGCCCTCAGTCAGCAGATCCGCTCGCTCGAGGAACGCCTCGGTGTCGCGCTGTTCCACCGATCCAGCCGCCGGGTCGAACTGACCGCCGCGGGGCACGCGGTGCTGCCTGCCGCCCGGAACGTGGTCGACGCAGCCGACGAGTTACGCAACATCGCACGCCGTATGGCATCCGGGTCCGAACGGCTTCGGCTAGGTGTGTGCGAGAGTTTCGCCGCGCTGGATTCCACCCGCAACGTCATCGCCGCGCTGACCGAACTCCACCCCGATCTCGGTCCGGACATTCGAGTGCTGGATCGATTCAGCGATCAGCTCCTTGCCTTGCAGTCAGGCGAGATCGACGCGGCCTTCGCCCATTTTCCGGTGCCGGACGATCTGCACTGCGAACCACTCGCTGTCGAACCACGCCTGGCGTGCATCGCGAGCTCCGATCCGCTGACCGAGCGCTCGTCGCTACGCCTGACCGATCTCGCCGACCATCGGGTGATCAGCCTGGTATCACCGACATTCCGGGCAGGCCACGACTTCTGGTCGGTGAATCCGCGGCCTGACGGCTCCCCGGTCCGCTACGCCGCGCACCCGGGCTCGAGCTTCGAGTCACTGCTGTCCACCGTGTCCCTCGGCGGATCGGTCGCCTTCGTACCGGCGTCCGCGGCCGATCTCTACCCCAGACCCGACCTGCACTACCTCGACGTCGAAGACCTCACCGAATGCACATTCGGCATCGCCTGGCACCCGGGCAACCCGGCTCCGGCGAAGTTGGCCGTCCTGCAAAAGGTCGTCAACGGCTACGCGGATTAGGGGGTAGGGCGCTCGCGGCGGTGGGGGAAGGGGTCAAGGGCGACGTCGACCTCCATGATGGCTACGTATTCGGCGCCGTTTCCGTACATCACGTGGGGGGCGTAGCGGCGGCCGCCGGCGGCGTGGAGGAGTTGGGAGGACTTGGGGGCAACTACGTCGCGGTCTCGGCCTATCGCGGTGCGGTCCGTGGTGATAGGGCCCGCGGTGTCGACTTCTTCGACGGTGATTTCCAGGTGGACGTCGTCGGTGCCGTCGAAGACCAGCGTCTTGTCGGAAGCGAACTTGTGGCGCTCACCCATCGAGAAGGTGATCTCGGTGTCCCCGACGCGGGCGCTCGGGCGGCCTGCGGTACCCGGCTTGCCCTTGTAGATCCGCCCGGCGACGTCGATTTCGTCCGGGTCCTTCTTCGACCAGTGCTGCAGCACGCCGCCGGTGAACAGGCCGTCGGACAGTTCCAGTGCGTGCAGGTACTTCAACCGGGCGGTGGTGGTGCGAACCTTCCTGGTCAGCTTGTGGGTCACCGTCGACATGCCGAGGTCGGCGGTGATCGCGAAGTGGTCCGACAGGTCGATGCCGCGCTCGAGCTCGTAGGGCTCCACCGCCATCCCGGTGACGTGGGCGGTGATGCGTTCACCCTGGTCGAGCAACGCCAGATCGATCCGCGTTCCCTTTCGCGTCGATACTCCGGTGCGGCGGGGGCGGCCTGGTTCGTAATTGCTGTCGCTGTCGTGGGGGCTGGTGATCGGGTCGGTGTGGTCCGCGGTCGCGGGCAGCCATCGCTTGTGTTCGAGCCACAGGTCGTCGGCGTCGGGCAGGTTCTTCGACAGGATCTCTCGGCCCGTCGCCGCATTGGCGTCGATATTGAAGTCGCCGACGATGACGACCGGCAGGTCGAGGTCGCGCACTCCCATGATCCAGGAGTCGAGGTGGCGCAGCTGGGCCTCGCGTTTCTCGGCCGCGCCGGTGCCGACGCCGGCGTTGGTCGGCCAGGCGCAGTCGAAGTTGCCGTTCTGCACGTGGGTGCCGACCACGTAGAACGCCGGTCCGTCGCTCGGCGAGACACGCACCATCGACGCGCCCTTGTTGGCCCAGCAGTCGACGCCGCAGCACGACCGGTAGACGGTGCCCCACACATCACCCTTGTGCCGTGCGTCGGCGAGCGGGGGTGAGAGGGGGTGGCGGCTGAGGATGAGCAGCCCACTGTCCTCTTCGGGGTCCTTCTCGTCGGGGCCTTCCACGTTGTGCGGGAACTTCGCCCTGACCGCCCTGATGAGCTGCGCGCGGTCGCTGTTGCCCATCATCTCGGCGAGCACCACCACATCGGCGGTCGATTCGGACACCCTGTCGATCAGCACCTTCAGCTGCTTGGCGCGGCCGCGACCCCCGTAGACCTTCTCGTCGACGATCGAGACGCCCCACATCTTCCCCGTGAACCGGTCCTGCGTGACGCCGAGGACGTCCACCCCGATCAGCGCGGTGTTGTAGAACATGACCTGGCGAGGTTTCTCCGCCCTCGAAGTAATTGTGCCGCCCTCGAATTGGCATACCGTCTTGTTCTCGCTGAACTCGGGCAGCCCGACGGGATAGCCGAACGGCCCGCGCTGCCGATGCGACCTCGTCCACAGCCCGTACACGCCGCCCTTCGGGACCGCGCCGACGACGCGTTTGCCGTTGTCGTGGGTGTAGCGGTACAGAACGCCGTTGGTGAAACGGCGGTAGGTGCCACCGATATTGTCGGTCGAAGCGGCATCGCTGGTCGCCTCGCCGAGCCACACGTGGTCGAGGATCGCGCGGAGGCCGGTGACGCCGTACCACCCGGCGAGCTTCTTCAGACTGACGGGATACGTCGCCGTCGACAGCTTCGAACGAACACTGATGGACATGGCAGAGCCTCCGCCGTAGTGCGTTATTGCAGACTGATCAGGATCGGGACCAGACCCCGGCCATCGGTCAAGGGGCCCAACGCCTTTCCGATGATGGTGCCGAACGCACGCGTCGGTTCGGTGGCCTTCATCGCGCAGCCGGGGCTGTGCGACGTCGTGAGCAGATCGCCCACCCGGATGCTGCCGAAGCTCGCGTCCGCCCGGCACGACACTTTTCCCATGACCGAGATGGGCACTCGATGGTCGTCGGGTTCGGCGCCACGGTCGAACACGAGTCCGGGCCGATACCGACCGGCACCCGAAATCACGCCGACCACCGATTGGTCGTAGGCGCTGGTACAGGGGGTGAGCTTGCCGTCCTCACCCAGCACCATGACCATTCCAGCAGCCACGTCCGTGCCGGTGGCGACCTCGAAATCCTCGGCCGCGTCGGCATTGCTGAGAATTATGTCGCCCTTGTCGCCGTCGAGTTTGATCCGTTCCTCGTTCTTCCCGTCCTTGACGACGATGCTGCCGCGGACCTGAACGGTGCCCGGTGCCTGCTCCGCGCCGACGAGCAGCAGGGTGAACGGGACGCCGAAGACCTGGCCCGCGGCGAACTGAAGAACCTGGACTGCCTTCCCGGCGATCTCCCGGTGCATGGTCAGGCTGCCGTTCTCGTCGAGCCGGGCCATGACGTCGCCGCCCGCGTGTTTCAGCACCAGATCATGACCCTTGATGACGACATCTTCGTTGAAGTTCGGCATCGCGCACCTCCTCGGTCGCACCCGTCCGGCGACAGTGCACCCCGGACCTCATCGTGCGAGGTACACGCCGCTTTCAGGTGATGACTCCGATTGTCGGTCCGGGGCTGGGCACTCGGCGCGAGTAGTGCGGTACTCGATTCCGCGCCCACCGCCTACGGCAGTGCGCGCACGGCGAGCGCGGCGTGGGCGCGGACATCGCCGGAGGCAGTGCTGTTGCGGCAAGTCTGCGCGCGGGAATGGATCACCGGAGGCGACCTGATCGCTGTCCACAACGAGCTCTTCTACCGGTGGGCATCCGCCGACGAACAAGGCGAACTCGCCAAGGATCCGGCTCGTGCCATGCGCTTCAACGGCGTCATCACTCGCGCAAAACTCATCGCCGTCGAGCGCGATCTGGCCCGCCACCAGCGGAACTGAGCCGAGCCGAGGGCCGGGCGGTGTAGCCGCCCTGACCTCTACCAACACATCCTGATGAGACTGAGCTGTAGTATTCGAACGGCATTTCTGCTGAATTGTGCGCAGTTTGAATACTCCCCGTGCGCCGAAGCTCGGCAGATGCGTACGTGGACATCCGAAAAGGCAGTGTCCCGGCAGCGGTGCCGGTTCCGTCCAGTGCGCTCGCGCTGACGCAACTAACTGCGACGAGGAGGGCGACGCCTGCAGTCTGACGGGGTCCGGATTCAGCCCGACTGCCGACACTCGCACTTAATCCGCAACCCCCGGTTCGACGAACTCGAGTCTGTCAACGAGGCTGGAGAGGAACTCCTGAGTTGCCGCATCGACGGCATAGAGGACCACCCCTCTCATGCCCCGGGTCAATAGGACCTTGTATGTATTTCGTATAAGGATATCGAATTCCTCGTCGAAGAGTGTCCGACTTTTTAATTTTCTATCCTTGTTGGCATCCCGTCGTATTACGAGCGCTTGGTCCTCTACGACGATCTCTGGACCAAGAATGATACCTGCCCAGTCGAACTCAAATCCCTGCGCCGTATAGACGCAGCCAACCTGCTCGAAACCGCGGGGATCATTTGCCCATAGCCACTTCGGTGGGGGATCTCCGGCACCGCCGATTTTGTTCTGAAAACTGTTCCACGGCTTGGACCAGTTGCCGATTTTGATGTCGTCCACGAGCGCGCCGTCGGCATCCGGGTCGATGGTCCATTCCCAGCAATACCCCGCCATTATTCTCGCGCTCACCTTGTCAGTGATTTGAGAGCGTAAGAAGTCTTCCATCTGCTGTGGTGAGGTTGCTACCCTAACGGTGAAGTTGTCATCGCCCTTCCAAGGCGTCGGGCCCAAAGACCGAAGTCCGAGAAGGTTCAATACCCATTCGTCATATGCCGCGCTCCCGCCGCAGCGGAACTGCCCGTCGAGGTTGATTTGAAAAACTGTCCTCCCCGCGCGCGCCGCGTGGTCTCGGATCAGGTCTACTGTTCCGACTTCATCGGGGCGAACCACTTGATTCTCATCGAGTAGAAAGACTGGGACATTTGCGATCTCGATCAATTCGTCGACTTGGGGGCGCTTCGTATTGGCAATCGCTCGAGTAAACCTGTCGGTTGAGGTTCTGCGAATGCGATGGGCCTCGTCGCAGATGACCACATCTAGCCACTGGTCCTGCATCGTGGTCAGGTTCTTGTAGTAGGTGATCAGCTTCTCTAGCCCGCGTTCCTGACGACCGTATACCCTTCGCATTGTCTTTGTAATTGCCTCCGACCCGGTCGCATAACGTACCCTGCGTCGGTCTTTATGTAGACGCATAAGCAGCGACATCGCGATGATGCTCTTGCCGCTGCCCGGTCCGCCGGTCACAAGTACAACGCACTTCTGGTTCGACCGGTAAGCGAGAGTTACTCGGTTCAGGACTGCTTCGAACGCTAGTCTCTGATTATCTACCAACGAATCGCCAGCAGCGTAGAGCTCGGCTGGCGTCGACCTCAGCAGTGTCGTCCTCTGCCGGATCTCACTGTCCAGCAGTCGCTCGGCCGCAGACAAACCCGATGTAGGGGTGAGCTGGGAACGCAGAAATTCTATGAAACCCTCACGTTGGTCGCCTGTGTACAAGCGTCCGAACTGGTCAGGTGGGAGTTCGAAAAGTGGCCGCACGAGCTTCTCTTCGGCGTTGTGTAGGTAGGCAACTCCGTGCAGAGCCTCGGGACGATCATGAAGCAGAGCTACGTCCCGTTGAAGGTATCGGCAGTAGCCCCGTACCTGGTCGACCGGATGCAGTTGGTCCCCGCGTGTGTGCAACGACCATACGAGCCGGTCGCTTCCCCACCCCAACTCCGCATGACTCCACTGCTTCAACTCCACGAGGACGTAGTTGTCCGCGCCAGTCTTGGGGTGTACCCCAGCCAAGAGCGCATCCACCCGCTGGCTCGAGCCAGGCAGCGAACACTCGATCAGCATGGCAACCTCTCCTAAGCCTGCCTTGATCAGCACCTTGGCAAGCGCTGGAAGACTGACCTCCCAGGACCGCCGCTCCGCCGGATTGCCCTTCTTCCCCGCGTTTTCGACGATGGCCGGCACCAGCTTCGCCTTCTTGGAAAGCGCGACTACCTCCCGAGCCGTCGAACGAAACGTCCGAAGTCTTACGGCACTCTCGCCACGCTTCACCTTGACCGCCCCCTGATTCCTGAAATCGTTTGCAGCGCTGAGCATTCTGTCATGACGTGTGCGCCGAGTACGCCGATGAACATCAGCATGCTAGCGCGTCACAGCTCTTCACCTCGAGGATGCTGGTCGGCCGAGGATCGAGTGAGGGGTACGCCGCCAATTCGCTCCCCACCCTGTCAGATGGTTGCGTGACGGTGGGATCACCTCGCCTGCTGAAACGTCCCCCATGACATTCGACAGACTCCAGCGCATGGTCGCTGACTTCGCGACCGAACGGGCGTGGGAGAACTTCCATACACCCAAGAATCTCGTCATGGCGCTGACCGGAGAGGTCGATGAGTTGTCCGAGCTCTTTCAATGGCTGACCCCCGAACAAAGCCAGGCCATCATGGCAGCTCCGGGTCAACGAGTCCGCGTCGAAGACGAGGTCGCCGACATCCTCATCTACTTGCTTCGCCTCGCGGATGTCCTCGAGGTGGACCTAGCGGGTGTGGTCGAAGCGAAGATTCGGAGGAACGCTGATCGATACCCTGTTTCCGAGGTCTACGGCCGAGCTGTCAAATACACCGGATCGATTCCGAGTAGTCGCTGGTCAGCAGGGCACTGACAGGCATTTGAGCTATCAGCGTGGGAAGCAGGCGAATAGGCAGGAATGATGTCTGACCTGGGTTGGCGGTTGCGCATCGAGTACCAGGATTGACCCCTGCTGGCCCTGGTTCATGGCACGTCGGGAGGATCGTTCACCTGCGGACCGGGGTCATGTTCGAGGATGTCGAGGATCTTGCAGCCGGTTCTGCCTGCCCTGCCGAAATGCGCGGAAAAGCGGCTAGTCAGGGGCTTTTTGTGCTCCCCCATCTGGACTCGAACCAGAAACCTGCCGATCCAAATACCTTGAGGCCCAAGACGTTTCAATGTGTCCCAAAACGACCCATCGCCTGCGGAGTTAACATTCAAGGAGTTCCCGCTGGACCCCACTCGGGCCCGTTGATTCCCGTTGAATCCGTGTTGTTTCCGTGTTGTGGGTCAAGTCGGGGGTAGCGCCGGGGCACCCTCCGCCGCCCCTGCGTGTCAGGGTGAGGTGAATCCACCGGCACTCAGCAAATGCGGGCAGACGCTGGGGCGCGATCGGACCTACGTCTCCACACTCACGTGGCGCAGAGGCTGTTCCGCGGGGAAGTGCTCGAAGCGCTGGGGAGCGATGACGACGGCGTGCAGTATCGTGGCGCAATCCATCGAGCCGCCGATGCAGTCGACGGGACCTTCGGCATCGATCTCGTCGAGCACTGCCAGCAGATCACCGGCCAGAGCGGGCCAAGGTGTAGTCCGCTGCCTGCGGCCAGCCGGTCGATCGACCGTGACCGCGTGCGTCGTACCGGCACCACGATGTGGACAGTCGGGCAGAGCTTCCTTATCGACGGGCGACCTAACGAGAAGGCCGAAGCACCGACCGCAATGCCTGACCAGTCACACAAAAACTTGCCGACTGACTCACAGGTGTTCACCATCAACGTCGATCTTTGGGAATACGTTCAGCTCCCCCAGTACCCGCTGATAATCATCTATATAAAACATATCCATATTGTCTTTTGGGTCCCCGAACAATGCCAGCAGCTCGGCCAAGGCATCACGTTCGGCCGGGCTAACCAAAATTTTACACTTCACAAGAGTGGCACAAAGATTATCGACCAACAAGGTCCACTCACCAACGTCGCTGAAAGATCGGAAATCAGCCAGCGTTTCGGGCCCAAGGCGGTCCGCGAACCGCTCAAGAAGTTGCCGGGAGCCATTGCTTAGATTCGCGAATCTGGCCAACTGTTCCGGAGTGAACTGTCGCCTCTTGCGCTTAGAGCTGGGCCTATCATTAGAATCCATGTGTGTCACCTAACTCTTATTTGATCGGGACGCCGTTTGCGTCATTCCTATAGACGCCGGGACCACTTACCGGATGGCCCGTCACAATGTTACCGGATGAGTCCACGATGGCCGTTATCAGAACGCCATCCCGCGTGCCGGTGACCTTCCACGTTCCATGAGGCTGGAGCACCGGAGGTTGATCGGGATTCTTAGCAACGTCTTGGATGCTGTTGATGATGTGATCATCGGTCCATAGCGGGATGTCTGGGAATTCAGTCTTTCCTGGCATCCCGGTGCCGGGAGCGTGCCCACCGGTTCCATCGTCGCCGCCGTCGAGGATATGAATCCTCCGGAGCTGGGTTATAGAAATACTGTTGGGAACAGGCCCCGATACCGTACTCCATTGGGCTCCGAGGCCATTGGTGGGTTTAGATGCAGGAGCATTATTCTTGAGTTCTTTGATGCGCTGAAGATTTGTCCGCGCTGGTCCGAGGTCTCGGGTTTTCTTGACCCCGGACGCAATACCTTTAGTGTCGGTCCATTCGACGACAATGCCGCCGATGCCATCGGCCAAACTCTTGGCCCTATCGCCGGTCAATGCCGCTGCCGCATCTGGCCTCCCCAGCAGAGTCAGCCCGACGGCTCCCACTTCACATAGAACCGTAACACCGGCGTCCCTAGCGGCATCTTCTACCGCTTTGGTGATTCTATCCCGAAGTTCTATCAATGCGGCACGGTGGTCTCGGCACGATCCGGCGAGTTCACCGCAGGCGTGTTGAAGGTCAACCGCGGCGCTGTGTAGTTGTTTCAAGTCCCCCGAAACGGCGGTGATGTCGTCGGACTTCTGGCCGTCGAACGTGCTGGGTAGCTTTTGCAACTTATCGATAGTAGCGACTATTACGTCGCCGGTAGCCATTGTTTCCCACACGGTACGTGCCAGATCTAGCCTATCGATATTGCCGTCAGGAACCGAAACCCCGAGCTTTTCTATCACCCCGATCCCAAGTTTGTCGACCAATCCCTGCCCCGGACCACCTGCTGAAGGTGGCGATGTCTGCGCGACACCCTCGAGCACCGGGAGCGCCTTCGGCGGGTCATCGTTATCGGGGTTTTTGTCCGCGAGGGCATGAACATAACCCAGGCCGGTGACAATCCCACTGTAGTTCGCCAATGCATTGACCAAATCGGCAGCGAATGCGGTTAGTTCGCTGGCTCGGCCATCATATGACCGAGACCAATCACTGGCCGCCGCAAAGCTGCCACCCATGGTCTTGCATTCGCTTAGCCCGCCCATTGCGAGGGTGAAATAGGAATCGAACGCACCTGCGGCATTAATGCAATCAGTGCCAGCATCGTAGAACGTCTTTGGAGTAACTAAAATTTCTTTATCGGAGGGCGCCACTAGGTTATCGCAATCCCAATGTTCGTAAGTTCGTTTCAATCGCGTCGATATAGCTGGCGTGCGCGTCCGCGGATGCATCACGCATCGCCGCTACCCCCTCGGCGACCTCACCCGCAGCCGTCATCCACTGCGTGAACGCTTCACTCTGCGCGGTAGCCGCATCGCCAGACCAAGTCTGATGCAGGGCAGTCATTCGCAGCTGTAAACCCTGCAACGTATCAGCGAGGAAGCCCGAAAACCCCCGCATCCGCGCCGTAATCTGTTCCAGCTCATCAAGATTAACCCGATAGCCATCCATGTGCTCGCCCTCCCGATTGGTCACAGACCATACCCATGCACCGCGTTTCGACGCTCAGGGAAGATCCAACGAACTGGTCTGCTGTGCGTTGTCAGTGTCAGTGGCGACGTAGGTAGCGCTTGTCACACCCAACATTTCCGCCATCTTCGCCAGTGACGCAAGCACTTTCATAGCCCCCCGCTTTGTTTCATCCCACCCCTCCCGATACGAATCCGCCCGGCCACCCTGCCACGACTCCAACGCCCGTTCCACATCCGTATCCAACGAGTGCAAACCAGTCACCAACGTCTCTGACACCGTCTGAACGAACTTCCCCGCATCGGAAACCTCCGTCGGAACCACCCAAAGCTCCGACCCTCCATCATCGGCAGTCATGGAATCCGGACCCCTCCTTGTGCTACGGCCGTAAGTTGAAGAGCCCCAGCATGTTCCGCTGCGCTGGATCGGTGACCGGATCAACTTTCGGAGTAGTGAAGACGACCGAAACTACCACGGCCACCTCAGTTGCCAGAGTGGACGAGTCGCCGTCGAGGCCAGGGGGCTGTCCTGGGACAGCACTGCCCCGAAGTACCCGGCTTCGATACCCGGCCGATGGGAGGAACTGGAGCGATCCGTTCACGGTCGATCCCAGCGAGGGCTCCAGTCGGTTGTTCATGGTTTACCCGCCTGAGCGCCGCTCCCGGCGGCTGACCAGGCGAGAGCGGCGCGGTGTCCGCTCAGGGCAGAAGGTAGAGCCGTTCGTTCGGAAGTCTCGGAAGTCCTGGGCAGTTCCGCAAATCGACTGCAACGGAGCATGTTCGGTGGTTGGCAACGTCGCAACAGAAGACCGGTACGACAGGGACCGCGTCGGCCGGTGCTGGCGTTGTTGGTCGCTATGCCACTTATCGTCGTCGCCGGTGTAGTGGCATTGGTGGCCATCGTGCTGCTCGGTATCGCCGCCGCCGTGGCTGGACGCTGGAGCGTCTATGTAGACGCGCTGTCCGCATTGCGGGCGACGTTGTCGGCGACGAGGCAGGTGCACTATCCGACGCCACCCGCGCAGCGTGAGCAGGTGGCCGCCCGTCGCGCCGAGTTGCGAGCATGACGCGCTACTACAGCGGCGAGCCGATCGGCGACGGGCGCCGGTCAACCTTGACGAGTGAGCGGGACCGGCCGCCCTGGTTCAGTCGCGGACGTCAGGAGTCCCCAAAACCGTCTCGCCCCACAGTTCCCCGAGTTCGCGCACCCAGTGCTCTGTTTGGTCCAGGAGGCGGACTTTCCAGTCATCTACTCCGTCGTTGCCCCGCTCGACGCCGTCAGGTATTCGTATCCGCGTGCCGATGAGTTGCGTCTCCACTACGTCGCCGTTGGCGCGAGTGAGCCGGAACCGGCGTGGCGGGTCTATCGGGGAATAGCCGAACATCTGTTCCGCTGCCATAACGCTATTGTGCGGGTCGCGCACATCTGGAGCAGTGAGCGATACCGACCTGGAAACGACGAAGGACGCCGACCGGGAAAACCCGATTTGCGTCCGTTGTGTCATACGGAGAGAATGAGGTCAGCGGGAACCCCCCGCTGACCTGCGCAAACAATGCTCCCCCATCTGGACTCGAACCAGAAACCTGCCGCTCTAGATGCTGCACTTCCCAAGGCTGCTCAATGCTCCTCGAAACAGCCCATCACCTGCGGATTTGGAGTTCAAGGTGTTCCCGTTGGATCCCGATCGATCCCGTTGAATCCCGCTGATTCCGTGTTGTTTCCGTGTTGTGGGTGGTCAAGTCCAAATGCGTGGTGTAACGGGATGATCCCCGCGTGACCGCAGTTGGTCAGGCGGTCAAAGCTTCAACCGAGTCTCCTTCCTGCCCGT
>NZ_JBHXNK010000022.1:0-139955 GCF_042719755.1 Nocardia sp. NPDC058519
GGCGACGAAGGAGCAAGCAACGGCGCCTAACCGGCGGCCCCTCGGGGCCGCGACTCGAGCGCGCCAGCGCTCCAATAAACACAGCGTCAAACCTGCCTGGGACTACCAGACCTCTGATCCCCCACCAACCTCCCGCAACACCCGCACCGCCCCCCGAACATGCCCGAGCAAAGGCGTAGCAGAAATAGGCGCCCCCGCATCCCACCCCTCATAAGCAGCCAAGTTAGCCGCCAAAGCATGCACCCGAGCCCCCGCGGCAGCAGCCCACCCCGGATCCCGCCCCGCAGCGAGCAAAGCCCCGATAACCCCCGACAACACATCCCCCGACCCCGCGGTAGCAGCCCAATCCCCACCCGCGTCATTCACAAATGCCGCTTCCCCCGGCGAGGCAACAACCGTCGCCCGCCCCTTCAACAGCACAGTCACCCCCCACTCATCAGCCAGCTGCCGCACCGCCCCCACCCGATCAGCCCCCACCGCCGCACCGGTCAACCGCGCGAATTCCCCCGCATGCGGCGTAATCACCGTCGGAGCCGAGCGCCCGCGAACCAGCCCCGGCTCCGTGGAAAGAATCGTCAACCCATCCGCATCGACAAGCACCGGCAGATCAGTAGCAAGCACCTCGGCCAACCGATCCCGCGCCCCCGGATCGGTACCCCCGCCCGGCCCGAACACCCAAGCCTGCACCCGCCCCGCCTCCGAAATCGAAGTACTGGCAACAACTTCCGGAAACTTCTCCAACACCTCGGTATCCGTCCCCACATACCGAACCAGCCCCGAAGTAGCCACCACCGCCGCCCCCGTACACAACACCCCCGCCCCCGGATACTTCGAACTCCCCGCACAAACCCCCGTCACCCCCTGGCTGTATTTGTCATCAGCAGGCCCCGGAACCGGCCAACCAGCCCCCACCGCCCCCGGATCGAGCTGCACCAGCCCAGCCGCCGGAAGCTCTAACCCGATCGGCACCAACACAATTCGCCCACAGTGCGGCACAGCCAGCGCGTGCACCGGTTTGAAGGCCCCGAACGCGACCGTCACATCCGCCGTCACCGCGGGCCCGTCCACAGCCCCCGTATCAGGATCGACCCCACTGGGCAGATCCGCCGAGATGATCGGAACATCCACGGCGGCAACAATTTCCGCAGCCTCGGGCCGCAACGGACCACGCCCGGAAATCCCCACGATCCCATCGATCACCAGATCAACCGCATCGAGCCGATCGACCACCCGTCCCCCAGCAGCCCGCAAGGCAGCAAGCCCCTCCCCATGAGCCCGTTCAGGATTCAACAGGACGGCCGATACCCGAACCCCCCGCCGCCGCAGAAAGGCCCCCGCCCACAACGCATCCCCACCGTTGTCCCCCGACCCCACAAGCAACCCCACCGCCCGACCGGCCACTCCACCGGTCCGCGAACGCAATTCGTCGACAACCACCCCCGTCAGCCCGAAAGCCGCCCGCCGCATCGGCATTCCCGCAGGCACCCGAGTGAACAGCTCGGCTTCCGCCGCCCGAACCTCGTCGACGGTGTAGTAGCCACGCCGATCCGACATAGTCGCCTCCCAGCTGCCCGAACGGGCCGCCGACCGGCCCAGGATCGCTCGCAGACTACGCTCCACACCCATGTCGATGGTTCGTCACCGCGCCGCATCCGCCCGGTTTGTCGCCGGATTCGTCGTGGCCGCCGCCCTGTTGTCCGCCGGCTGTTCCGGCGACTCGGGAAACGCCGCCACCACCACAACCCGCAAACCCCGCCCGGTCAGCACCTCGACCACCACCCAACAACACGCACCGACCAACCTCACGGTCGAGGTCGGCGGCATGGAATACGCCCCCGCCGACGCCACCATCAAGGTCGGCGAGACGGTCACCTGGAAGTTCTCCGACAAGGTCCCGCACAACGTGCAGGGCATCGGCGACAAGGCGATGGGCCTCAACAGCCCCATCATCGACAAGGGCGAATGGTCCTACACGTTCACCCAGCCCGGCACCTACCGCTACATGTGCACCCTGCACCCGGACATGCGCGGCAGCATCACGGTCAAGTGACCCTGCCGGCCTCGCGACGAGGCCGGCACGCAGCCTTATTCGACGGTGACCGACTTGGCCAGGTTGCGTGGCTTGTCCACGTCGTAGCCCAGCGTCTGCGCCACCTCGGCGGCGAAGATCTGCAGCGGCACCGTGGACAGCAGCGGCTGGTACAGCGTGGGCGCGGCCGGGATCTCGATCAGGTCGTCGGCGAAGGGCCGCACCGTGTCGTCGCCCTCTTCGGCGATCACGATCGTGCGGGCCCCGCGCGCCTGGATCTCGCGAATGTTGCTGAGCAGCTTGGAATGCAGCACCGCGCGCCCCTTCGGCGACGGCATCACCACGATCACCGGCAGACCTTCTTCGATCAGCGCGATCGGCCCGTGCTTGAGCTCGCCCGCGGCGAACCCCTCGGCGTGCATGTAGGCCAGTTCCTTGAGCTTGAGCGCGCCTTCCAGCGCCACCGGGTAGCCCACGTGGCGGCCGAGGAACAGCACCGTCGGCACATGCGCCAGCTCGCGCGCGATGGCCCGCACCTGCGGCGCGGTTTCGAGCACGCGAGAGATCAACTTCGGCATCGACTCGAGCTCGGCGAACTCACGAGCCACCTCGTCGGGGTATTTGGTCCCGCGTGCCTGGGCCAGCGCCAGACCCACCAGATAGTTGGCGGCCACCTGCGCCAGGAACGCCTTGGTCGACGCGACACCGATCTCGGGCCCGGTCCGCGTGTAGATCACCGCGTCGGATTCGCGCGGAATCTGCGCCCCGTTGGTGTTGCAGATCGCCAGCACGCGGGCCTTCTGCTCCTTGGCGTGGCGCACCGCCTCGAGGGTGTCCGCGGTTTCACCGGACTGCGAGATCGCCACCACCAGCGTCGACCGGTCGAGAACCGGGTCGCGGTAACGGAATTCGCTGGCCAGCTCCACTTCCACGGGCACCCGGGTCCAGTGCTCGATCGCGTACTTGGCGAGCAGTCCCGAGTGATACGAACTGCCACACGCGACGACGAACACCTTGTCGAACTCGCGCAGCTCCTGATCGGCGAGGCGCTGTTCGTCCAGGACGATCCGGCCGCCCTTCTCGTCGACGACGAAATGACCGAGCAGGGTGTCGGCGACCGCGGTGGGCTGCTCTTCGATCTCCTTGAGCATGAAGTAGTCGTGGCCGCCCTTCTCGGCGGCGGCGAGGTCCCAGTCGATGGTGAACGGCCTGCTGAGGACACCGTCGGTGTTGCCCGCGAAGTCGGTGACGCTGTAGCCGTCCTTGGTGATCACCACGGCCTGGTTCTGGCCGAGCTCGACCGCCTCGCGGGTGTGCTCGATGAACGCGGTGACATCGGAGGCGATGAACATCTCGCCCTCGCCGACCCCGACCACCAGCGGCGTCGACCGGCGGGCCGCGACGATCGTGCCGGGATGATCGGCATGAGTGAACACCAGCGTGAACGCGCCTTCGAGACGCCGCAGCACGGCCAGCGCGCTCGCGGTGAAGTCACCGGCGGTCGGTCCTTCGGCGTAGGCGCGCGAAACCAGGTGCACCGCGACCTCGGTATCGGTGTCGCTGAGCAGCTCCACGCCCGCGTCCTCGAGCTCGCGGCGCAGCGGCGCGAAGTTCTCGATGATGCCGTTGTGGACGACGGCGAGCTTGGCGGAGACGTCGCGGTGCGGGTGCGCGTTGCGGTCGGTCGGCGCGCCGTGGGTAGCCCAGCGGGTGTGGCCCATACCGGTCGACCCGGCGAAACGCTCGGTCCCCGCCTCGCCCAGTTCGGCTTCCAGATTGGCCAGCCGCCCGGCCTTACGTTCGACCGCGATAGCACCGTTTCCGTCGAGGATCGCGACCCCCGCAGAGTCGTATCCGCGATACTCCATGCGTCGCAGCGCGTCGACGACAACGCCGAGCGCATCCCGGTATCCGACGTACCCCACGATTCCGCACATGGTCCCCCACCCTACTGATCGGATACTCTTCTCGCCGTGTCGGTGTCTGCAAAATCGCTCCTGAGCACCCTGTCCGTGCGCGGCCCCCACCGGGTGCTGCGTGGGAATTTAGGGATCGCAGGTCAGCCGGGTGTGGTGTACACGCCCGAGTCCGGACTGAACCTGCCCGCTGTCGCGTTCGCGCACGGCTGGCTGACCAGCGCCGAGAACTACAAGAGCCTGCTCGAGCACATCGCGTCGTGGGGTTTCGTGGTCGCCGCGCCCGACACCGAGCGCGGCCCGATCCCGTCACATCTGGACCTCGGCACCGACTTGCTCACCACGCTCGACATCGTCAGCAAGGTCCGTCTCGGTGACGGCACCATCAGCGTCCACCCCGACCGCCTTGCCCTCGCCGGCCACGGCATGGGAGCCGGTGCCGCCGTGATCGCCGCAGCTCAACGCCGGGTAGCCGCCGTAGTCGCGCTCTTCCCGGCCCCCACCTCCCCCGCCGCGGAGAACATCGCCCCCGACATCGACACGCGCGCCCTGATCCTGACCGGCGACGACCTCGACTCGGTCAGCTCCAACGCCCGCGCCCTCGCCACCGCGTGGTCGGGCCCGGCGATCCTGCGCACCATCAGCGGCGCCTCCCACAACGGCATCATCGAAGGCCGTCGCCTCTTCGCCGCCCTCGGCGCGGGCCGCTACGAACACAAAACCGACAAGACCACCCGAGCCCTGGTCACCGGCTACCTCCTCGCCACCCTCATGGCCGACAAGAAGTACGCGGTCTTCGCCGACCCGGAGGGCGAGATCCCCCATACCAAGGTGGTCGACCCGCATGCCGAGATAGAGGTCGAGGCGCCGAAGCTGTCGATCGGCACGGTCGCCAAACTGATCCGCGGCTAGAAATCCGCCTGCGTCACCTACCAGTTGGTGATGTCGGTGAAGACCAGGACGAACAGCACGGCAAGCACTGCCACATAGACCAAGGCCAGGACCTGCCGTCGTTGTAGCGGCGGTTCACGATCCGGGAGGCCGGGCACGCCGGCCTCGTGCTGCACAGTCATCGCGGCCCACCCCGGCCTGCCTTTGACGACAGGCGGCCGCACGGGCCCGGAGTCGACCGCCGCACGATCGACCACCGCGACGGCCGTCATCGCAGGTCGCGGTTCCGTATCCGGTAGGAGCGCAACAGGACTGAGCGGCACCGGAATGGGCTCGACCGATCGGTGCGCACCCGCTGACACCTCGGTCGCGGCCCCCGGACTCGACATGTCGCCGGGCACCTCGAACGCGCGCCGCACCGCGTCCGCGAACTCCCCGCAGGAAGCGAACCTGTCAGCTGGACGCTTGGCCATCGCCCTGGCCAGCACCGCATCCAACGCCGACGGCAAGTCCGGCCGGAGGCGCACGATCGATGGCGGCGGGGCGGACATGTGTGCCTGGATCACCATCACCGGGTTCGTCGCACTGAAGGGTGCCGTGCCTGTCAGCATCGCGAAAAAGGTACAAGCCAGCGAGTATTGGTCGCATTGTGGATCGAGCGTCGATGCCGCCAACTGTTCGGGAGACGCGAATGCCAGTGTGGCAGTGAATGATCCGGTGCGCGTGAGCGGACTCTGGTCGACACGCAGACGCGCGATACCGAAATCGGCGAGCAGCACTCGCTCCGGCAGCCCGTGCACCGATTCGCCGAGCAGGATGTTGCCGGGCTTGATGTCCCGGTGCAGCACGCCGTGCGTATGCGCGAAATCGAGTGCCGTGGCAACCTCGGACACCACCCGCACCGCCCGCATCGGCTCGAACACCCCGACCGCGGCCGCGTCGGTCCCCGGCACATACTGCATCGCGATCCAGGGCCGATTCCCCGCCACCCCGCGGTCGTACACCGCGACGATGTTCGGATGGTCGAGCCGTGCGGCGAGATCAGCCTCCCGCTGAAACCGCGCCCGCACCTCCACGTCCCCGAACATGTTCTCATCCAGCAACTTCAACGCCACCGACCGAGGCAGCCGAGGATGCCGGGCCAGATAAACCGTCCCCATCCCACCCTGCCCGAGCACCCGCTCAACCGCATACCCGGCAACGAACTCGACCATAGCCACCCCTACCCACGTGTCGGCGGCGCCATCCTATCCAACAATGGCGCCCACCGCCGGGTGCCGAATCCGCACTGCTCGAGCGCCGATCCGACCGGAAGCCGGGCGCCCTGTCGCTCCGGCTTCCCGCGCGACGCCACCCCTATCCGGCGCCGCGCTGCGGAGTCAGACCAACCAACTCTTGCGGCGGTAGTAGTCCCCTTCGGGATCGTCGTCATCCATTGGAGCAGCGCGGTCATTGGCTCGCCTGGCGGCGATCGACCGTGCGATGGCCTCGCGTTGTTCTCTGGCCTCGGCTTCCTGACGCTCGCGTTCCTCCGCCTCGAGCCGCTCCCGCTCTTCGGCTTCGGCAGCTTCACGCTCCCTGACCGCTTGGATCTCGGCCAGGATCTCGTGACCATTGTTGTGAACGGCGAGGCTGTTCCGCATCTCGTCATACTCGTAGTCCAGAATCTGCACCCGGCGAAGGAACTCATAGGCGCCTTCTTCGATCCGTGATCGACTCATGACGAAACCCCCTCAACTCGTTGACTCACAGCGGTCCTGCCTCGGCCAAGACCGCACCGGTGTCACCCGGATCGGGTTGCTGGCCCACGGGGTATTGCTCCGCCCAATGTTCGCCGTCGGGCTCGTTGTCCGCACTCGGCGTCGACCCTGCCCCCGGCATGTTCTCGGCGGCATAGCCTTTGGCGTTCAGCGACCCGGTCGGATTGGGTGTCGCGCCCGAGGACGTCCCCTCCTCGGCGTCTTCCAGACCGGCCGGCCCCTGGCCCGTGCCGGTCTCCGGTGTGCCAGAGCCGATTTCGCCGCTGGACTGATCGTCGCTGATCACCGGTATGCCGTTGGCATCGAGCGTCATGCCGTACTCGTGCGAGTTTCCGGCGGAGTCGGTAGTGCTCACTGTCAGTTGGCCGTTCTCATCTGTCCCGACGCTGACCTGCGTCCCGTTCAGATCGAACGTCGCGCCACCGGACATCAAGCCGTTCAGCTGGCTCGAAATCGACGCGAAGCCCTCTTGGATCGAGGTGTTGAGCGAAGTGAGGCCGGTACTGATCGTCTCCGCGGTAGTCGTGAAGAGCGATTCGAGTTGACTGACCGATGACACGAGCGAGGTGAGGCCTGTCATCACCTCGCTGACCGTATCGGTGATTTCGCTTATGGTGTCGGTGATGTCGTCATCATCGTCATCATCGTCATCATCGTCGTCCTTGGTGGTCGACGGATCCTCGGTGGTCGCCGGCTTGGTCGACGTGTCCTCTGTTGTCGACGGTGTGCCGCCGGTCGACGTATCTTGTGTCTGGGGCTGCTGTGTCGTCACCGGCGTTTGTGGCTTGCTGGAATCCTGCGGCATCGGGTATGCGGCAGTATCCAGCCTGTTCAAGGCTTCAACAAGCACGCCGTAAATCCGACGCACCTCAGTGTCGACTTCCTTGCAGAGCTGAATGAACTTATCGTACGTTGCGTGAACGTGAGGTATGAATACCTCGACCAACCACTCCTTCGCCTTCTGACCCAATTCAGAATAAGGGCTCTGCGCCACCAATCGTATATAATCATCGATCGCTGCACGCCCCACTCCACTGCCGTTCTGCTGCGGGATGTCAGGTGTATTCGGAGACCAAAAGCTCTGGACCGTAACGGCTTTATGCCGCACAGCTGTGCGCAGCGCAGTTGATACGTTGCTGAGCTCCAGGGATATCGTCGCGGCTTCGGTACGATCTTGCTCGGCACGGATAATCTGCGCATTGAGCATATTGGACGCAGAGTCGCCCGCTTGCCCTTGCCAAATCGACGGCAGCGCCGAGAGTTGCCGCCGCTGTTCGTCGATCTCGCCGGGCAATTTGGCCATCACCTTGGATAAACCCGCAGACATCCGATCAATGGCGGCGATATCCATACCACGTTCAGTGTCGTATTTCGCATAGATCAACGTATTCAAGTCGGCGTTCACGAGTTCCGCTCGGCCCGCCGTCGACTTCGTTACCGCGAGTGCATTCTCATAACGCGGTAGATACTCGACGAAATACTGCAAGCCCTCGGCCCCGAGGTTGAGAATCTCGTCTGCGCTACCACCGGTGGGGATATTCGGCCACGTCGGAGAGTCAGCCATGGATGCCCCCTTCGAGCACGACAGAATCCGACGCCATTATGCGCATCAAAGGTTCACCCCAGCAGCAGTTATTTTCTTGACGTTGGCATCGTCGACCGTCGCATAGGTATCCGCACTGGTACCGAACTGAGCGCCCGTCTTGTCGACCGCGGTCTGCCAGTTCTTCAACCAGGTCTCGACCTTCCCAATCACGCCGCCGACCTTGGCCCCCTCCGCGCCGTAGTCGCGACCGGCTTGCGCGGCCGTGAAGGACCAGCCCTTGATGTCGGCGGTGTACGTCCCGATGTCGGCCGCCGACGCCTTCAAGTTCGACCCAGCCTTACGCAGAGCCGTCGGATCGACCGTAACTGAATCGCCCACTTCCCCCTCCTTCTGGTCACGCGCCGGCAGGCGCACTACTCCCTTAGACGCGCCAAGACCCGGATCGGTTCCACGATCACACGACGAATGCCGCTGTGCTCGGATTCGATCACAGCGGCACCCTCGTGCGCTACTTCTCCAGGTTCCCCTGATCGGTCCGCCGCCACTCCGACGTGCCGTCGGGATGGCGGTGGTACTCCCAGGCGGCGTAGTCGCCGTCTTCCTCGACGACGGTGACGTGGTCGGCGAGACCGTCGTGGTCGTAGTCGGACCAGATGCTGGTCGAGTCGGTGTCGCTGGTGGAGAGGGAGTCGACGACGCCGTCGTGGTCGAGGTCGAGGGATGGGTTGTTCAGCTCGACGGGGCCGAGGCCGCCCAGGGACGAGTGGGCGTCGATGTCGGGTAGGCCGAGGCCGGGGAACTCACCCGAGGTGACCATGACTGCTCCTCCAACGGGAAACTCGCGGATGACGACGTGGCGGGGTTGCCACCATCTTGTCATCCGCGAGCGGGTGCCGCGGGGTTCGGGGCTACTTCTTGGGAATGAGGATCCACATCGCCAGGTAGATCAGGAACTGGGGGCCGGGCAGCAGGCAGGAGACGACGAAGACCAGGCGGACGATGTTGGGGTTCCAGCCGTAGCGTTCGGCGAGGCCACCGCAGACGCCTGCGATCCAGGAGTTGCTGGTCGAACGGGTGAGGCGGCGGGCGGGGACGGCGGTCATGATTTTTGCCTTCCTGTGTGGTGGTGATACCTCCACTGTGCCGTCGCGACACCCGCGCCCGCATCGGTCCAAACACCTATCCGCACCCTGATTTCGACGACCCCGGCCTCAGGGGGTGAGATATGTCAGACGGCTATGGCATGGTGGTCGAAGATGGTGGGCAGCAACGAAACCTGGGGAACGGAGGTGAGCGCCGATGGCGAGGTTCGACATTCCTGACGGGTGGACAGTGCAGGCCTACCGATACGCTCTCGACCCCACCCCACACCAACTGTCGATGTTCAGCTCACACAGCGGTGCGGCCAGGTTCGCCTTCAACCACATGCTCGCCCTGGTCAAGGCCGTAGTCGATCAACGAGCGGCGGAACGAACCTACGGGATCGTCGACCGGGACCTGACCCAGTCGATCGGATGGTCTCTTCCACAACTCCGCAAGATCTGGAATCAGCGTAAACACGAGTACGCGCCCTGGTGGGCGGAGAACTCGAAAGAGGCCTACAACACCGGACTCGATGCCCTGGCCCGCGCCCTCGACAACTGGACCGCCTCCCGCCGTGGTCAGAGGGCAGGCAATCCGGTCGGCTTCCCGAAATTCAAAACAGCGGCCAGGTCGCGGCGGTCGGTGCGGTTCACCACGGGAACGATCAGGGTCGAACCCAGCCGCCATCACATCGTGTTGCCGAGGCTCGGGCGACTCAAAACCCATGAGTCGACCCGAAAACTCGCCCGCCGGGTCGAGACTGGAACCGCACGGATTCTGTCAGCGACCGTGACCCGGGACTCACGTGACCGCTGGTATGTGTCGTTCCAGTCTCTCGTCGAAGCAAAGACGCGACCCGCGCACGCGCGGCGGTCACCGTTTCCGGTAGTCGGTGTCGATGTCGGCGTCACAGCTGATGCCCTGATGGTGATCGCGACCCCTGACGGGCGTGAGGTAAAGCGTATTCCGGCACCGAAACCGTTGACCGCCGCCCAGTCCCGGTTGCGGGTGTTGCAACGCCGGGCAGCGCGCCAACAAAGCCCATTCGACCCGGTCACCAAGACTCGGCGGCGTCCGTCGAAACGATGGCAGGCCACCATGGCACATGTCGCCCGTACTCATGGGCGGACTGCCGCGATCCGTCGCGATGTTCTGCACCAGGCCACCACAGCGCTCGCCCAGCAGTACGAAGTGGTCACGGTGGAAACGTTGAACGCCGCCGGGATGCGATCAGCCGGTGGTGTCCGCAAGAAGGCGCTGAACAGGGCGCTCGCCGACGCGGCACTAGCTCAGATCCGACAGCAGTTGACTTACAAGAGCCGCTGGTACGGGTCGGTGTTGGTGGAGGCCGATCGGTGGTTTCCGAGTTCGAAATCGTGTTCGGGGTGTGGTGTGCGAAAGCCAAGCCTGACCCTCGCCGACCGTGTGTACGACTGTGAGTTTTGCGGTTTGTCGATTGATCGTGATCGAAATGCCGCGATCAACCTCGCCCGACTCGGCGAAAGCCGCATGCTGGGTGAACAGAGTCCCGCCGGGAGTGGACCGGTGGCAGGACGTGGAGCCATCCAGGAGACCGAGCCCGCATGCGTGGGCGACGCAGGAGGCCGTGAAACGTCAACCCCGCATCACCACCAGGTGAATCAGACGGGGACCGCCTCACCGCAAGATGAGGCTGCCTGATGGAGAGCAACTCGGTTTGCTCACAAACAGGCAACGGCGGTCATGGTGTTGCCTTTGCAGAGGTGCTCGACTGCGCCGTCGAAGCGCCCCGCGCCCGCATCGGTCCACAGACCTATCCGCACCCTGATTTCGGATGGCCCCGACCTCAGGGTTCAACCCCGAGACGGGCACAATTGTCGAGGTGAGCACGACATTGCACGCCAGCGGCCTGTCCGCGGGGCACGCCGAACGGACCCTGTTCGCCGACCTCGATTTCACTCTCGCCCCCGGCGATGTGATCGGGCTGGTCGGGGTGAACGGTGCGGGCAAGTCGACGCTGCTGCGGATGCTGGCCGAGCGGGAGCCGGGCGAGGGCACCATCGCGCTGAGCCCGCCCGACGCGACCGTCGGCTACCTGACGCAGGAACCGGAGCGCATCGCGGGCGAGACGGTGCTCGAGTTCCTTTCGCGCCGAACCGGGGTCGCGCACGCCCAGCAGGTGATGGACGCGGCAGCGGAACGGCTGGGCGACGGTGGTGACGACGATTACTCACCCGCGCTGGAACATTGGCTGGCCCTCGGCGGCGCGGATCTCGATCAGCGCGCCGAAGAGGTCGCCGCGGATCTGGGGCTGACCAACGGCTTGGCCAGTGGGCTCGACACCCCGATGACGGGCCTGTCCGGCGGGCAGGCGGCTCGTGCGGGGTTGGCCTCGGTGCTGTTGTCGCGCTTCGACATTCTGCTGCTCGACGAGCCGACCAACGACCTCGACCTCGACGGCCTCGACCGGCTGGAACGGTTCGTCACCGGCGTGCGGGTGCCGCTGATGGTGATCAGCCACGATCGGGAGTTCTTGGCGCGCACCGTCAACAGCGTCCTCGAACTCGATCTGGCTCAGCAGCAGACAGGCTTCTACGACGGCGGCTACGACGCCTACCTCGCCGAACGCGAGATCGCCCGCAAGCACGCCCGCGAGGCCTACGACGAATTCGCCGACACCAAAGCGGGTTTGGAGTCGCGTGCGCAGATGCAGCGCAACTGGCTCGAGCACGGCGTGCGCAATGCCCGCCGCAAGGGCAAGAACGACTCCGACAAGATGGGCCGCAAGACCCGCGCGGAATCCACCGAGAAACAGGCCGCCAAGGCCCGCCAGACCCAGCGCCGCATCGAACGCCTCGACGTGGTCGACGAGCCGCGCAAGGAATGGGAACTGCGGATGGAGATCGCGACCGCGCCCCGCAGCGGCGCGGTCGTCGCGACAGCCAACAACGCCACCCTCGCACGCGGCGAGTTCACCCTCGGCCCGATCACCACCCAGATCGACTGGGCCGACCGGATCGTGCTCACCGGCGCCAACGGCTCTGGCAAGTCGACCCTGCTCGGACTGCTGCTCGGCAAGATCGCACCCGATTCCGGTTCCGCCGCACTGGGTTCCGGTGTCGAGATCGGCGAAGTCGACCAGGCCCGCGGGCTGTTCCGCGGTAAGGACGCGCTGGCCGCTACCTTCGCCGCGGCGATGCCCGACTGGCCCGACGCCGAAGTCCGCACGCTGCTGGCCAAGTTCGGCCTGCGCGGACCGCACGTGACCCGCGCCTGCGACACCCTGTCCCCCGGTGAACGCACCCGCGCCGCCCTCGCCCTGCTCCAGGCACGCGGGGTGAACCTGCTCGTCCTCGACGAGCCGACCAACCACCTCGACCTGCCCGCCATCGAACAGCTCGAGCAGGCGGTCGAATCCTTCACCGGCACTTTGATTCTGGTAACGCACGATCGCCGAATGCTGGATTCTGTTCGTGCGACCCGTCGTTGGCATATGTCCGGTGGGCTACTCACCCAGGAATAGGCGCATGGACTACGTATTAGGCATCGACACCCGGATCACCCTGCTCATCACCGGATTCATCTTCCTGAGCGCCTTGCTGCTCGGGGTCTGGAAGTACCACGGCATCCGGGTCGCCGGGGCGGCACACGTCTATGTCGACATCGCCCACCGCGCCGCGCTGATGTACTCCTTCGCGGGGATCCTGCTCGCGGTGTTCACCGAGCTCAGCGCCTGGCCGACGATCGTCAACCTGACCGCTGACCTGGTCGTGCTCGCGTTCTTCGTCGGCGCGATCGCCAGTTACGCCCTGCACGGGCTGCGCCGCGACACCACCAACCAGTTCGGCGGGCAGGTCCCCGCCGAACTACGGCTGTCGATGTACGGGCTGATCGCGGGCGAGATCGGTGGTTTCGGAGTGCTGTTCAGCGGTTTCGTCGCCGGGCAGTTCTAGAACGACCGCACCACAACAGGTTCGCCTGCACCGAACAGCGAAATATCGGAGCCGAGCTTGGCCCCGATCAGTCCGGCACCGAGGGTGACACCGAGCACGGCGACCACCGCGATGAACGATCGCGAGCGTGGCACCCGCGGCGCCGCGAACGAGTGTGCGCGTGGCGCCTCGGCGACGTGCTCATACGCGGACTGGCCGTAGCCTTCGTCGCGGATCGGCACCGTGGGCGAATACTCTTGCGGCACTTCGCGGCAGCCCGGTCGTCCACAGGCGCCACCACAGCGGTGCGGCTGGTCGGCTTCGCCGTACTCGTACGGGTACTGATCTTGATAGTTGCGGGCAGGCAGCGGCGGAACCATGATCGGCCCCCTTCGAATCGTGCTGCGCGCCAAAATAACCGCCTGCGCCGAGCAGCACACACGCGCCACGGGCACACAGGTCCTTACGGCGTCTCTCGATACTAGTTGTACCTGACCCGACCCGCCAGACAACTAGACCGCGGCGACCTGCTTCGCCAGATCGTCGGCCAGCTGACGTGCCTGCACCGGATCGGTGGCCTCCACCATCACCCGCACCAACTGCTCGGTCCCGCTGGGCCGCAACAGAACCCGCCCGGACTCCCCCAGGATCCGCTCCGCCTCCGCGACCGCCTCACGCACCTCGGGAGCCGCCGCGACGGCGGCCTTGTCCGACACCGCGACATTCACCAGCACCTGCGGCACCGTGGTCATCACCGAAGCCAGCGAGGCCAGCGAAGACCGGGTCTGCGCCATCCGCGCCATCAGCCGCAGGCCGGTGAGCACCCCGTCGCCGGTGGTGCCGAACCGCGGGAACACCACATGCCCGGACTGTTCCCCACCCAGGCTGAACCCACCGCGCCGCAGTTCCTCGAGCACATACCGGTCACCGACAGCGGCGGTGATCACGGTGATCTCGGCGGCGCGCATCGCGATGTGCAGGCCGAGGTTGCTCATCACGGTCGCGACCAGCGTGTTGTCGACCAGCTCGCCCGCGTCACGCATCGCCAGCGCGAGCACGGCCATGATCGCGTCGCCGTCGACGATCTCGCCCGCGGCGTCCACCGCGAGGCAACGATCGGCGTCACCGTCGAGCGCGATGCCGAGGTCGGCGCCGTGTTCGAGAACCGCGCGCCGCACATTGTCCAGATGCGTCGAGCCGCAACCATCATTGATGTTGAGCCCGTTGGGTTCGGCGTTGATCGCGATCACCGCCGCGCCCGCCTCCCGGTACACCTGCGGCGCCACTTCGGCGGCCGCACCGTGCGCGCAGTCGACAACGACGGTCAGCGCGGACAGGTCCTGCCCGGTGGATTCGAGCAGATGCTCGACATAGCGTTCGTGTGTGCCCTCGACGGTGTAGTCCCCACGTACCCGGCCGATGCCCGCGCCGGTCGGGCGCACGGTGACGCCTTCGGCGATCAGGGCTTCGATCCGTGCCTCGATGACGTCGTCGAGCTTGTGCCCGCCCGCCGCGAAGATCTTGATGCCGTTGTCTGGCATGGGGTTGTGCGAGGCGGAGATCATCACGCCGAAGCACGCGTCGTACAGGCTGGTGAGATAGGCCACGGCCGGGGTGGGCAGCACGCCGACGGAGAGGACATCGACGCCGACGGAGGTCAGGCCCGCGGTCACCGCGGCCTCCAGCATCTCGCCACTGGCGCGGGGGTCGCGACCGAGCACCGCGACCGGGCGCTTCTTGCCGCGCGAGAGCACCTGCGCTGCCGCGGCGGCGACGCGCATCGCCAGTTCCGGGCTCAGCGACTCGTTGGCGAGTCCACGAACACCGTCTGTGCCGAACAGCCGTCCCATAAAAACCTCTATACCGGTAGTAGGTCCCCCGCATACAGCACGAGAGCAGGCGACCAGCCGTGCTGGAAGCCTGCTCTCGCATATGTGCTCCGCCGACCCGGCTCATCCCCACTCGCGCGGGGAGCATACCTAGCGTATGCGAAAGCCGAAAGTCGACAGTGCGTAAATCAGCGCTTCGAGTACTGAGGCGCCTTACGGGCCTTCTTCAGGCCGTACTTCTTACGCTCGGTGGCACGCGGGTCACGCGTCAGGAAGCCGGCACGCTTGAGGGCGGGACGGTCGTCCGGGGTGACCACGATCAGCGCGCGGGCGATAGCCAGACGCAGGGCGCCTGCCTGACCCGACGGGCCGCCACCGACCAGGCGAGCGAAGATGTCGAAGTTCTCGACACGCTCGACCAGAACCAGCGGGGACTTCACGAGCTGCTGGTGCACCTTGTTCGGGAAGTAATCCTCGATGGTGCGGCCGTTGAGCTCGAACTTGCCCGAACCGGGCACCATGCGAACGCGAACGACGGCTTCCTTGCGGCGGCCGACGGTCTGCACCGGGCGGTCGAGGCCGAGCGGCTCGAAGGCCAGCTCTTCTTCGACGTACTCGGCGTCATCGTAGGCTTCGCCGTCTTCGACGATCTCGACTACGACCTCATCGGTGGCGTCGAACTCTTCGGCTGCGAACTCTTCAGGAGCGGTCACTGGGCCACCTGCTTGATCTCGAACGGAACCGGCTGCTGCGCGGCGTGGGGGTGGTTCGGGCCTGCGTAGACCTTCAGCTTGCCCGCGATCGCGTTACCCAGCTTGTTCTTCGGGATCATGCCCTTGACGGCCTTCTCCACGAGACGATCGGGACGGGTCGCCAACACCTCGCCGACAGTGCGCGACTTGAGGCCGCCCGGGTGTCCGCTGTGGTGGTGGATGAGCTTGTCCTGCTTCTTGTTGCCGGAGATGGCAACCTTCTCCGCGTTGATGATGATGACGAAGTCGCCACCATCGACGTGGGGTGCGTAGGTCGGCTTGCCCTTGCCGCGCAGCAGGCCAGCGGCCTGCACGGCGAGACGGCCGAGGACTACGTCAGTGGCGTCGATGACGTACCACTTGCGGGTCACGTCACCCGCCTTGGGGCTGTACGTAGGCACAGTCGTTCCCTGTCTGTCGTCGGTGTTGCCGGCCCTGATGTGTGGATCGAGGCTGTCCTGGCGGCCGGTGGAGACCCAGGACATCGAGGTGACGCCGACCCGCGAACGGTTCGACGTTCCACACGCCAACCGGCAACGATACCAGCCACGCATCACCGACCCACAATCGGGCGATGCCCGATCACGATCGGCGAGGACACGATGGATCGGCGACCGGGTGGTGGCGCTAGATCACTACCGGCGGTCCGGGATCGGTCGCCCGCGCCGGGCCGGGGATGAGGTAGCGCAGGGTGTCGATACCGGGGGTGACGCAGGCGCCGTCGTCGACGAGCTCACCGCGGGCGGTCGCGATGCCCGCACGCGGAACCGTGTTCGTGTACGGGGTGAACGCGCAGCTCACCTGTTCGGCGGCCGTGGCGACGGCGGGATCGGGCTGGAACGCGACCAGCGCCAGCGCGCCGACCACGGCCGGTGCGCCGAAGAAGCCCTTCTTCACCTTGCCGAGCAGTTTGCCGCGGCGGTCCTCGTCGTCATCGTCGTGCTCGAGCGCGTGCCGCGGCGAACCACCGGGCCTCGGCGGCTGCGCGCCGGGCGGACCGGCGACGAACCCAGCGGGCCCCGGCGGCTGCGCGGCGGGCGGGGCCGTGGGCTGGGCACCCCATCCGACCTGCGCGGCGGCCGCCTGGCCGGGATGATTCGGCTCCGGGTAGTCGTCTTCTTCGTCGAGGTCGGGCTCGGTGACCAGCAGATGCGCGGCACCGAGTACCAGCGCGTGCATCGGATGGTCGGCCACGTGCAGACGCTGGCCGAGATGGTTCTGGAAGGCGAAGCGCAGCGCGTCGTTGAAACAGACATTGCCCGCCAGCAGCACCGTCGAGGTGTCGGCGCCGATCGAGCGGGCCGCGGCCATCGCCTCGATCACGACGTTGTCGGCCGTGCGGGCATCGCGCAGCGCCTCGGCGCTGACCGCGACCTCCGTCGATTCGGTCGGCTGTTCGTCGTCGCCGTGCACCGCGACCACCAGCAGCGCGCGACCGTCGGAGTAGATCCCGGTGGCGCCGACGCCGGTGTGATGGCGCTCGCTGGGCGGGGAGACCAGGCCGAGCGCGCGCACATAGCCCGAGAGCGCGACGCTTTCCGGCAGTGGTTCCACGACCACGTCGAGCTGCTCGACGAGCGCCGCGTACACGTCGACCTTGTCCTCGGGCCAGCTGTCCGGATACGGCAACGCGACCACCTGCGGCTTGCCCTGCAGGTGCTTGCCGATCGCCGCGAGCGGGTTGTAGAGCCGGGCCCGGAAGACGAGCTCGGCCGGCCAGGTGGCGCCTGCGATCACGATCTGCGGATGGCCGAGGATGTCGCGCACATCGGCGATCGCCATCCCCAGATCCGGTCGCTGCCGGTCGACACCGGCGGTGTGCAACCTGCCCGCGGCATCAGCGAGCAGGTAGGCGGGCGGGGTGTAGGTGCCCTCGACCTGTACCGGGCGGACCGGGGTCGCACCGCCACCCGCGGCCACGGACACCACGTCCCACCCCAGATGTAGGGCCCCAACTCGAACGGTCACAGGATCAAGTGTGCCCGGTCGGCGACAGACACGCGCATCTTGCCCACCGAAATGGTGCTGACCTCGCCGATCATGCTGGGTTCATCGAGGCATGCTCGGGCGCCCTGCGTGGTTACGCGAGCTGCCGCCTCCGGGCGCTGACCGCTCATGCCTGTGACTTCTTCAGCCGCAGGCGGCTCCAGGTGAGCAACGCGATGATCGAGGTGATCACGATGAGCATCACGATGTCGAGAATCCAGATCCCGATCGAGTGGGTCCACAGTGAGTCCTCCTGCGTGCCGAGGACCAGCTCCTTCAAGTCCACCGTCGACGCACCCGCCGCGTAACCCCAGCGCGAGGGGAACAGGTACGACACCTGCTCGAGGCCGACCCGGTCGGTCACCGGGATCAGGCCACCGGCCATCACCAGCTGCACCATGATCATGACCACGAGCATGGGCATGACCTGCTCGTTGGACTTGGCCAGGCTCGACATCAGCAGGCCGAACACCACACAGCACACCGCCGTCATCGCGATGTCGAAATACAGCTCGACGCTGCCGCTCGGGATCAGCGAACCTTCGCCCGGCGCCTTCTTGCCGACGAACGTGATGCCGATCAGCACCGCCGACTGCAGGAACGCGGTCACGCTGAACACGACGATCTTGGCCATCAGGTACGCCGACGGCAGCAGGCCGACAGCGCGTTCCCGCAGGAAGATCGACCGTTCGCCGACCAGATCACGCACCGTGAGCGTGGCGCCCATGAAGCACGCGCCGAGGATGAGCACCACCAGCAGCTGCTGCGCCTCACCGCCGCTGGCCCGCCCGAACGAACCATCGGGCAGCTGCACCAGCGGCGCCGCCGTGAACCCGTCGCTACCCGGCACCACCAGCGACAACGCGCCGAGGATGAACGGCAGCACCACCAGGAACGCCAGATACCCGCGGTCGGCGAAGATCAGCCGCAGCTGTCTTCGGATCAGCGTCGAGAACTGACGCATCCCGTTCGACTGCGGCGGCGCGCCCACATTGCCGCGGTTCGGTTGCGCGGGCGGCGGTGGCGGCACATACGCCTGCCTGGACCGATACTTCGCGAAGGCCTGATCGGGATTGGCCGCGACCTCGGCGAAGATCTCCGCCCAGTCGCTGGTCCCCATCGCCGCACCGACACCACCCGGATGACCGGCGAAAGCCGTCTTACCACCGGGCGCGAGCAGCACCACCTGATCACACATATCCAGGCAGGCGACCGAGTGCGTCACCACGATCACCACGCGACCGGCGTCGGCCAGCTCGCGCAGCATCTGCATGACCTGCCGATCCAGCGCCGGGTCGAGGCCCGAGGTCGGCTCGTCCAGGATCAGCAGCGACGGACCGGTGAGCAGCTCCATCGCCACCGACGCGCGCTTGCGCTGACCACCGGAGAGCCGGTCAACCCGGGTATCGGCATGCTGGGTGAGCGAAAGCTCTTGCAGCACACCGTCGATCACCTTCTGCCGGTCGGCCTTGGTGGTATCGGGCGGCAGCCGCAGCTCGGCGGCGAAGCCGAGCGCCTGGCGGACGGTGAGCTGACGGTGCAGCACGTCGTCCTGCGGCACCATGCCGATGCGCGAACGCAGCGCCTCGTACTCGGCGTGCAGGTTGCGCCCCTCGAAGGTCACCACACCGCCGGAGGGCTGGGTATTGCCCGCGATCAGCTTCGACAGCGTCGACTTACCCGCGCCCGACGGTCCGATCAGCGCGGTCAGCGTTCCCCGCCCCGCCGTCATGTTCACATCGACGAGCAGCTGCTTGTTGTTCTCGACCGTGAACCCGACCCCGTGCACCGACAGTCCCTGCTCGGCGACCGGCTTCTGCCGATGCGCCAGCGCGCCCTGAGTGACGACGAAGTCGATATTGCCGATGGTGACGATGTCGCGCTCGTGCAGCACCGAGCGCTGCTGGCGGTGACCGTTGACGAAGGTGCCGTTGGCCGACCCGAGGTCCTCGATCACCAGGCCCTCGGGCGAGGACAGCAGCTTCGCGTGCGCGCGCGAGGCCAGCGGATCGTTCACCACGATCTGGTTGTCCGAGGTGCGGCCGATGCTCAGGCCACCGGGCGGAATCCGGTCACCACGCGCGACCGGTTCGGTCGAGGCGGCCTTGCGGACCGGCGGCAGCATCGACGAATCGGCGCGGCGGGTCATATTGATGTTGTCCTGCGGCTGCGCGGGCAGCTGCGAGGTGGGCACGTATTGCGGTTGCGGTGGTTGCGGGCGCGAGGGCGGCTGGAAACCGGGTCGCTGCTGCTGCGGACGTGGCTGTTGCTGGTGCGGCTGTTGCTGGTGCGGCTGCGAAGGCGGCGCGACCATGGTCGCCGCGTGGCGCGCCCCAGGCGCCGCGGGGACCAGGTGCAGCAGCGGCCCGGTGATCGCGTCACCCAGGCGTACCTGGGTGGGCCGGTCGATCGATACGGGCTGGTTCAGCCTGCGCGCGTCGACGAAGACGCCGTTCGTGCTTCCGTTGTCGGCGAGTACCCAGGCGCCGTTGCTGAATCGCAGAGTGGCGTGCACACGCGAGACCAGCGGGCTGTCCACGAACAGGGTGACCTCGGGCGCGCGGCCCATGGTGATCTGCTGACTCGCTTCGAAGACTCGTTCGGTTCCATCATGGCGCACGGTGATGGTCTGCGCCCCCGGTGAAGACATGGAGCGGATACTATGCCATCGCCCGGACATCGGCGGTGCCCCCGAGACGGCTTGGAGCCCGATCCGGCGATCGACCTGCACGTGTATCCGGCCGACCAGGGGGACTGATGCCGAAAGCCCAAGTGTTCGTTGCGATTTCTGTCGTGCTATGCGCGCTGATGGGTGTCGGCTGCACACGGGCGGTCGACGGGCACGGAGTCTCCATCTACGACGACCCGTTCCAGGTGGCGGGATTGCCGACCACCGGTGGGCCGAACGGTCCGCGAACCGGCATCGCCGATTCGGCCCTCACCGCGGAAAATGGTGACGGCGGCGACGTGGACAAGCTGGCGCTCAACGCGATCGACGACATCCAGGCCTACTGGCAGGCCGGCTTCGGCACCGAATTCCCCGGCGAGACCTTCGACCCGGTCGAGAAGCTGATCTCCTGGAACGCGCGCGCCGCCCGCAACCAGGCGGTCGAATTCTGCTCCGAAACCACCTACCACCTGGTCAATGCCGCCTACTGCCGCAGCGACAACTCCATCGGCTGGGACCGCGAGATGCTGCTGCCCACCATGAGCGAGACCTTCGGCACGATGTCGGTGGTGATGGTGCTCGCCCACGAGTACGGCCACGCCATCCAGACCATGGCCAAGATGGTCACCAAGAAGACGCCGGTCCTGGTGAAGGAACAGCAGGCCGACTGCTTCGCCGGCGCGTTCATGCGTCACGTCGCCGAGGGCAAGTCGAAGCACTTCACGATCAACACCTCCGACGGGCTGAATTCCGTACTGGCCGCGACTGTTTCGATCCGCGACTCCGATCCCGACGACCCGGAGAGCGTGCACGGTTCGGCCTTCGAACGGGTCACCGCCGTGCAGATCGGGTTCACCGACGGACCGCGCGGCTGCAAGGGCATCGACGAGGACGAGATCGACTCGCGCCGCGGCAACCTCCCACAGAGTTTCGCCGACGACAGCGGTCGCGGTGAATATCCCGTCTCGAAGGAAAACCTCGTCGAGTTGAGCAAGGCGCTCCAGGCAATTCTGCCGGTGAAAGAGGCGCCGACCTACGACTACGCGGGCTCGCGCATCGACTGCAAGGACGGCGCGATCACCGATCCGGTCACCTACTGCCCGGCCAAGAACACCATCGCCACCGACGTGCCAGGGCTGGCCGAGCGTGGCTCCACCGATACCGACGACGACGGACCGCTGCCGGTGAAGGTCAGCGGCGATTACAACGGCTACGTGGTGTTCATCTCCCGCTACACCCTGGCCGTGCAGCGTAGCCACGGCCAGCAGCTGACCGGCGCGAAGACCGGTCTGCGCGCGGCCTGCCTGTCCGGGGTCGTCACCGGAAGACTCGCCCTGCCCGGCCGTCCGGTGAGCCAGGGCGACATCCAGCTGTCCGCGGGCGACCTCGACGAAGCGGTCTCGGGCCTGCTCACCGACGGCCTGGCCGCCAGCGACACCGAAGGCAACACGGTGCCCAGCGGATTCTCCCGCGTCGACGCCTTCCGCGCAGGCGTCCTCAACGGCGAAACCACCTGCCTGTCACGGTATTCCTAGCCGAACGGCGGCGGCGCGGCCGGTTCGTAGCGCAGCACCCGGTTGCCGATCATCACCTCGGTGCCGGGCACGAGCACCATCGGCTGATTCGGCGTGAGCCGGACCCAGTCGCGGTAGCCGGGGTGCCTGCTGCGAGTTCCGTTGGTGGAACCGCGATCGATGAGCTGCACATCCCAATTCACCAGGTGCACTTCGGCATGCGCGCGTGACATGCCACCGGAGGTATCGTCGATGCGCAGCGGGATGAGTCCACGCAGGGCCGCGTCGGAGTTCTCCGGGTCACGCCCGATCACCGCGTCGGCGGCCATCAGGTAGGTCATGCCGTCGTCGAGCACGAGCATGCCGAGCGGCGGGCGGACGACCTCGGCGAGCGCCTGGGTCTGGTCGACCGGCATGCCGCACACCGTGCAGAACGCCGAGCGGGGATCGCTGGGATGCGCACGCGCGCACTTGAATCCCATCACCTTCACCGCCAGCACCGTCGACTTGGCCGTGGCCTCGAGTCTGCGCTGCAGGTCGGGATCGGGTTCGGGCGCCGGATTGGTTCCGGAGTGCCTGGTTTCGGCGTTGTGCGGGTCGACGACAGGTGTGTCGACGGTGCCGTGCGCGTGGCCGGTGACAGCGTCCAGCATCGAGGTAGCCGGTTGCATCCCCGTCGCGGGCTGCTCGGAAGGTCGTGAATCCGGTCGCGGCGCACGTGGTTCCCGGTCGATGCGCGCGGTAGGCGGTGGCGGCCTCCTGGTCTGACCCGCCGGATCCGCGGTCCGCACCCGGCTGCGCACATCGTTGGACCACATCACGGCCCCGCCCGCCTGCGCGATTCCTTCGACGAGCCAACCGATTCCGCGCTCCGGCGGTACTTCCGGGATGCGCCCCTTGGCGTCGTCGACGAACAGCGCGACCGCCTTCGCCGGCTCCGAGGCCACCCGATCGACGGTGAACGCCGCGTCACTACCGCGGTAGTACTCCGGGCCACGATCATCGGTGAGAACCGCGGTCACCGAACCGTGCAGGAAGATCGCCACGCCACCGTTGTCCGCGGCCGAGAGCACCCCGAAATCGATCGGCACGCCCGGCGAGATCTGCTCGGCGTACTTCATGAGCCAGCGGGTCGCCTCACGCGCCACCACCGAACCCGGCCCCGACGGTGCCTGCTCGTGCGCGTCACGCACCAGCTCCGCCAGCGATTCCAGCGCGATCGCCGCGGTGTCACCGGGCGTGAGCTTGCCCTGCCCGCGATGCGCGACCACGATCACCGCGCCCGCGACCCGTGCGACCGCGTGACTTCCGAGCACCACTTCGACCTGCCGATCCCTCACAGGTATCGGCCTCTACCGGAACTGCACAGCAGGGGGGTCGCCATGTCATCCAGAGTATGGCAAGCACCCCACATAGGTCCCCCTGGGCGGGTTCGGTCCGGTAACTTCATACCTAGTGGGCGCAGCCGCGAAGCGTTCGTCACCTCTCTTGCGCACGGTCGCAGCGATGGCGGAGGAACGCGTATCGCGGGAGGACATCAAGGGGCATGTGATGATCGATTCGACCAAAATTCGCATCGCGCTCGCCTTGGGCGGTGCCCTGATCACCCTCACCGGCTGCGCGGTCAGCGGCACGCCTGTCGCCGGTGAGCCCGATGTGCGCGGTCTGGAGACCGGCACCTTCGCCACCGACCGGCACACCTACACCGACACAGCGGGCAACAAGGGCGCGCTCGTCGAGGGTGCGCGGATGTCGGCGGCGGTAGTGTCCGCGGTGCGGATCGATCCTTCGCTGTCGCACGGACGCGGCGGTGTCGTCATCCCCGATATCGAACGCGCGCTGGATTTCGTCGCCAATGTCTCCAAACCTGTTCTGGAGAACCGCAAATTCATCACCGGCTACGTCGCGCTCGGCGCCGACCAGGCCGATCCCGACGGCGAATCCCGCCCCGGCCCCGAAGCCACCGCCCTGACCACCGCCCTGTTCCGGTTCCCCACCGCGGCCGCCGCGACGCTCGCCGCGCGCGAACTCGAGGACGTCGACCTGGCCGTCTCCCCCGACAATCGCAAACTCGCCTCCGCCAAATACCTCGACGCCTAACTCCTTCGCCTCCTACCCCTCACAACACCTCGTCAACAGGGCAGCCGACCTCACCGCCCGCCAAAATCTGGTCCACGCAACAGGAGTCGAGGCCCACGCGGTCGTCGACGGCGGCGCCGTCACCCTGGTACGCGACCAGTCCGCCCGGCCAATCCCTCGTGCGGGGGCTCATCGATTCGGCGGGCCATTACGACCCGATCACCGCCCCCGCCGACATTCCGACCGCGACCTGCCTGAAACTCAACGACAACGACAACGACAGCAAAAGAAGAAGAAGATCACCGCCCAGTACGCCGTTCACGAAACGAGTAATTCTGTCTCGTGATCCATGTTCTTGCGAACATGGCCTTGGCCGCTTCGCGGCCTTCCCGTGGCAGTCTCACTGCCCGGCGCGGAGCCAGGTCTGACATGAGTTCCAGCGGGCTGCTCCCGAAGCAACTCTCCGGGGGTTCCGCCAGCGAGGGCGGCGAGGTTCTGCGCGGCGTTGTGGTCCCGGTCGAGCACCAGGCCACACGCCGTGCAGGCGTACATCCGTTCCGAGAGAGCCAGCTTGGCTTTCGCTGTGCCACACCCGGAACAGGTCTTGCTGGAAGCGAACCATCGGTCCGCGACGACAACACCGACACCCGCAGCATCCGCCTTGTAGGACAGTTGGCGCCGGAACTCGGCCCACCCGGCGTCCGTAATGTGCCGTGCGAGACGACGGTTACGCACCATGCCAGCGACGTGCAAGTCCTCGATTCCGATGACATCGAACTCGCGCACCAGTCGCGTGGTGATCTTGTGCAGGCTGTCCCGACGTTGGTTCCCGACACGGGCGTGCAGCCGGGTGACCCGCGCCTGTGCCTTGCGCCAGCGATTCGACTGTGTTTGCCCTGTGCGCCTGTCCGGCCCCTGCCGGCGGGCCGTGACTCGCTGCGCCCGCCGCAGCTCCTGCTGCGCCTTGTCGAGGTGGCGAGGGTTGGCGAGATTCTCGCCGGTCGACAAGGTTGCGAGCGCCGAGATGCCGAGGTCGACACCAACCACCCGTTGCCCGCCACGCGGGGCGGCATCGGTGTCGGGCAGTTCGACCGAAAATGAGATGTGCCAGCGGCCTCGCTGGTGCGAGAGAGTCGCCGACATGATCCGGGCGGTACCGGTCTCGATCTTGCGGGAGAGCTTGCGGGTCGACTCGTGCGTGCGGACCTCACCGATCCGCGGCAGCTTCACATGTCGACGGTCGCGGCCGATCCCGAACGCTCCGGTGGTGAACCGGCACGACTGGCGGGCGTGTTTCGACTTGAACCGCGGCATCCGAGCGCGACCGTCGCGGCGGTTGCCGAGCGCGGTCGACAGGTTCGCGCAGCCGGAGGCGTAGGCCTCCTTGCTGTTCTCCACCCACCACGGCGCAACCTCGCCCTTCGCCTGGTTCCAGGCTTTGCGCAGGCTGTACGCGGAGGTGTTGATCCACGGCGTGCGGTCCGCGTCGGCGATCCCGTAGGACTCCTCGGCCTTGCGCTGGTTCCAGTTCGCTTTCACCTGCGCGAGCGCCCAGTTATAGGTGTACCGCTGTGCCCCGCAGTGCGAACGAAACTGATGTTGCTGCTCGGCCGTGGGGTCCAGCGCGAACAGATACGCCCGGATCACTCAGTATCCCGGTGGGCTTCGATCGCGGCGATCGCCGCCTCGGCTCGGCGTCGGGCGGACCTGCGGCCATATAGCCGGCCGCACATGGACGTGAGCACGTCAACCATGTCCTGTACCAGGTCGTCGGGCAGCTCGGCCTCGTCGAGGACGACGAGAGTGCGCCCGGACGCAGCCAGGGCTTGCTCGACGTACTCGACCCCGAATCGTGCGAGCCGTTCGCGGTGCTCGACCACGATCGTTCCGACGGTCGGGTCGGCCAGCACCTTCGCCAGCATGGTGCGATGCCCGTTCAGTCCCGAACCGACTTCGGAGACAACACGATCCAGGACGAGCCCTCGCTGCGAACACTCGACCGCCACCCGGCCGACCTGTCGTTCGAGGTCTTCGGCCTGGTCACTGCTCGACACTCGGCAGTACGCGACCGTCAGCCCGGTCGAGGCTTGCGGCGGCTCGACCAGGATCGTCCCGGTCGGCAGTTGACGGGCAGGGACCGGCAACGTGCCAGCGTGGAACCAGTTCAACGCTGTCCGATAGGAGATGCCTTGCACCTCCGCCCATACCCGCAATTTCATGTCGTCATTTTTACATAGAAGAACATAGAACAACACATATTGGCCTACAGCATCGAACCCAGCAGGCCACCTTGTGAGTTCGCTCGGCCCTACTCCTCGAAAGCGGTGAAGTAGGATTCCGCCGACAATCGTTTCGGGGAGGAATGATCGCGTTGCGAGCCACGAAAGTCGTCTGCGTCCTGGCGACCGCACTGTTGACCACTGTCGTCACGGCCTGCGGTGGTCCCGACGAGATCACCGTCACCGACGCCCCCGTGGACCTCGCCACCCTCGATGTCGGCAACTATCCGACCCAGCCCCGCCAGATCGGCACGGTCGCGAACCTCGACCAGGGCCGCTTCATCGAGGCCGAACGCCTCGGCGACTTCGTGCCGACGCCCGCCGATATCGATCCCCGGTTCGTTCACACCAATCCGTCGATCGCGTCGGTCTTCCTCGACGCCGAAGCCGCGCTCGGCAAGATCATGGCCGTCGACCGCTTCGCCGAGGTCGCCCCCGATTTCATCGGCGGATTCGTGAGCTCGGCGGAGACCGAGCCCAACAATATGGGCCTCGACATGGTGAACGCGGTCATGATCTTCCCCGACGCGCAGAAGGCCACCACCGCCGCCGCCGAGCTGGAGAAGCTCGACTTCGGCTACGCCCCGAACAATCAGCGCATCGAGATCCCCGGTTACCCCGCGGCGATCGCGCACTGGCAGCCCGACCAGCAGTCGATCGGATCCTGGTTCGCCACCGGTCATCTGGTGATCTACACCTGGTTCTACGACTACCTGAAGATCTGGCTGGAGAAGGTCGACAAGCAGGCCCTGCTCGATCTCACCCGCAAGAGCCTGGACACGATCGTCCCCTCGGTCGCGAAGTTCACCCCAACCACCGGCGACCTGATGACCTTGCAGCGCGACCGCGACGGCATGCTCGGCCGCACCGCACCCCGCCCCCGCGAGGATTCCTGGATCAACCCGCCGGGTGTCTACGCGGGCCGCACCGCCCGCCATTTCCTCTCCGACCCGGTGAGCGCGGCGAAGATGATCGACGACTACGGCATCGACCTCTACGCCAACGACGGCGCCGAGGTCTACCGTGCCCGCGACATCGCCGGCGCCCAGGGTGTCCGTGACGAACTCGGCGGCGTCACCCGCAAATTCACCGCCTCCGCGTCACCGAAGAACCTGCCGAGCGCCCAGTGCAAGGAATACATCGGCAGGAAACAGCGGATCGCGATCCGCTTCTATTGCGCGGTGTCCTACGACCGCTACGCCGCCTACGTCTGGTCGAACCAGCTCCTCGACGCCCAGCAGCGGATCTCGGCCCAGTACGCATTGTTGGTGAACGCGAAATGAGAATTCGATACGCCTTGATCGCCGTGCTGACCACGGTCCTGACCGCTTGCGGTTCCACCCTGTCCGGTCAGGCATTGCCCGGCGAGATGGATGTCCGGACCCTCGACGTCGGCTCCTACCCCACCGAGCCGATCAACGCCCACGACGACGACCCCGTCCCCGCCTTCTACGCGATGTACGAGGTGGCGGCGATGCGGATCGCCGACTATGTGATCAACTCCCGCGACATCGACGCCCAGATGGTCTACGGCAAACGCGCCCGCACCGTCTCCGGGGGCGTGATGCCGTCGGCCCTCGGCGACGAGACCGCGATGTCGGTCGTCGCGAAGAAGCACAAGATGCTGTACGGCTTCGAATCCAGTGGCGCGGCCAAGGATTCCCGCGTCGAGACCTACGGCGGCTGGCCGACCAAGAAGGCCGACAACAGGGTCACCGCCACCACGATGGTCCTCCAATTCCCCGACACCGACCGAGCGGCCGCCGCGGCGAAAGAGTTCTACGACACCGATTTCGGCATGCAGGAAGGTCGCAACCAGCCGGTGGCCGTCCCCGGACACCCTGCGGCCCTGTCACATTGGCGTCCCGACTCACCTTTCCTGCGCACCGTGCTCCCACACGGCCCCTATGTGATCGCCTTCCTGCTGTCGGTGGCCACCCCCGACCAGCAGGCGCTCACCGCCCTGGCCTCGAATGCCTACACCGAGCAGATCGCGGCACTCGCCAAAACCACACCGCTGACCGACGAACAGGTCATGACCCTGCCCTGGGATCCCGACCACCTCCTGATGCGCACCCTCAATCCAGAGCAGCTGCCCAGCCCATCCGGCGACGGCTACTACGTGGTCACCGGCAAGCACGGCATCCTGCACTACGCCGGCGACCAGCTCCCCACCGACCGCCACTACATCGACGAGCAGCTCACGAAGATGAGCGCTCAGCAGGTGGCCCTGTCCTGGGGCTCGATCGGCATCCGCACCCCCGACGCGCAGACCGCCCGCCGCGCGGTCACCGAGAAGATGTTCCCCTGGCAGGTAGAAGCCGAAGCCGCGAGCCCACCCAACCTCCCCGATTCCGCCTGCGTGGAGAACAAACGCCCGGGCGCCTCGAAACGCTTCAGCTGCATCCTCGCCTACAACGAATACGTCGGAATAGTAAGTGGCAACCAGCTTTTGGATGCCCATCAACGTGCGGCCGCGCAATATGCACTATTCGCCAACAGCCGCTAGCCCACCGGCGCGCTCACACCGAGTTGACTGACGACGGTCGTGCTCCTTCGCACAGAGCGTCGGTGTCACGATCGAGTAGTATTCTCGCCGAGCACAAAGCCCGAGGCGGCCGACCCGACCACACTGTCGCGAGTCGACGTCGCCACGGTACGAAGAATCGGGGGGATCCGGTGAAGTTGCGAACACGGCTGCTCATGCTGGCCACAGTCACTGCTGTCACAGCAGTCGGCTGTGCGACCACCGTGCCCGGTACGGCTACACCGGGCACGGCTCCCGTCGACATCTCGAGGCTGAGGCTGGGCAACTACTCGCCCGAGCCCACCCCGTACGGTCTTCCGGATTCGTCGGAGGTCAAAGACGTTCGCCGACACGAGTCGAAGCGAATGCTGAACTACATCATTCCGTCCACCGATGTCGATCCCGCGATCAGCGAGTTGACCGCTGTCGAGACCTTCACTGTCCCGGAAGACCCGTTTCGTTCACCGGTACTACCGGAGAAGTACAGACCTGCAATGTTCGATAACAAGCTGGTCGCGGGCGTCTACGTCGTGCGAACCAACGGCAATACGCGCAGTCTCGAGAAGCTGATCATTTCGGTGCTTCGATTCCCCACCGAACAGGCCGCGCGCGGTGCCGGCGACCAGATGGTCCAGGCCACTCTGGTGGACCCATCTCAAGTGTTCACTGTCGACGGACACCCGAATGTGCGCGCCTCGTCGAAGGACTGGACAGCCGGCGTTGCCTACGTCACCAGGGGAAGCTACTTGGTTATCGCCAATTACGGTGTACCCCAACCTGACGAGACCAAGGTCAAGACAAACATCAAGAAGACGCTCGACCTCCAACTCGCCGAACTGGAGAAGTTGACACCGACCCCATTCGAGGATGTCCTCGATATCCCATTCGATCCCGACGGCATCATGCGGCGAGCTCTCCCCGAGGCCTCGGACTATAGCGATCCGTTCTCGTCTGACCTCGACTTCTACGCCTACCAGCCGTCGGGACAGCTGCATTACGAACGGAATCCGGCGGTGATGAAGCAAGCCTTCGCCGACAGCGGAGTCGACCTGATCGGTAGACGTGTCGGAATCGTTTACCGCACAAGAGACCTCGCTGCCTCATTTCATCTGCAATCCGCGTTGGTGACGCTCGGCAAGAACGATGAAGAGATCGCCCCTCCCCCCGGTCTCTTGGATGCTCGATGTATCCAACTGTACGAAGGAGATCCGCTGCGCCACTATGACCTGCTGTGCGCCGTGGTGCGAGGCCGATACGTCGGCGTCGTGGTTGCCAAGACCAAGCTGGGTGGAATGGCCAACCCCGGGCTGTACGAGCGGGCGGCAGCCCAGTACGTGGTCCTGGCGAAGAGCGAGTGAGACGAACCGTGAGATTTGATGTGAGACGCTGCGTCAGCCTGATGGCGATTGTCGCGATAGCCGCCGGATGCGGAAATGACAGCCAGCCCACTACGCCCACAGTAGATCTGAGCCAACTCGATACCGGCAACTACCAGTCGACGCCCCGCGACCCGAATACCTCCAAAGCTGACGACACCGGCCAGGCGATCGAAGCCATCCGTCTCGGCGCGGCGGTCCCGCTTCCCTACGATGTCGACCGCAGTTACGGGTTCCAGCGCCTGCGCAGCCCAGCCGTCCGCATGACGTCGAGGATTCCTGGAGCGATGACCAGGATCGACGACGAGGTGTTCCCGGAAGTGACAACGGGGCTCATCGTCGGATGGGAAACCAGTGGTGAACGTCGCGACCAAGCGTTTCTCGGCCGCCAAGCCTGGATTTACGTCTATCGATTCGGAACTGCAGCCGAGGCCGCGACCGCAGCGCAGCGTATCCCCGAGATGCAACAGAAACGTGGTGCCGGCCGCGCTGTGGGTATCCCAGGGTTTGCGAATGCCCGCAGCAATTGGGCCGGCACTGCCCTCGATTCGTGGATGGCGCAGGACACCATGGTCTTCGGCGTGCGCCTGGACGACCCGATGACCGAACCTGCGGACCCCGCCGCGGGGATCGAATTCACCACCAACGCGTACTCCAAGATCATCGAGATGCTGCAGGGGTATGTTCCTACCCCGGTCGACAAGATCGCCGCGCTGCCGATCGATATCGACGGAATGCTGAGCAGGACCCTGCCCAGCAACGAGGACCAGTGGGTCGGCAAGGTACCCATTGGCGCCGTAGAGCCTGCCCAGGCCGCACTGGTCTACGACCCCACACCAGGAACCACCAAACCCGCGTTCATCGACGCCGGAGTCGACCTGGTCTCGAGCGATTCCTATTATTTCCGTGTCTACCGAGCTGAAGACGCCAAGGCGACAGAGCGTCTCCAAGCAGCGCTGATAGCACCGCATCTCGAGTTTCTGAAACCAGTCGACAGCCCCCGAAACCTTCCGCAGGCCGCCTGCTACGACAGGAAGGACGACACGGCGCGGACGTCCGGCTACGGGCCGATCTGCTACGTCGCCTATGACCGGTACCTCGCGCGCGTCACCGGCTCGAATGTTCAGGATGTCCGGCAGCGGACTTCCGCCCAATACAAGATGCTCGCGGTCGACCGCTGACTACGGCGTGTTCCTCCCCCTCAGAATCGAGAGATCTCAATGACTGTCTTCGGCGGTGACAAGAACCGTCGCGTCGTGACGGCAATACTCACGGTATGTCTGCTGACAGCCGCGTCCGTCGGCTGCGGTTCGACAGTTTCCGGTGACGCGCAACAGGCCACAGCCAAAACCACCTTGGACGTCGGGAACTATCCATCGACACCGGGGACCATCGGTAATGCCAAGAGCAACAAGCAAGCTCGCGCTCGGGAGTCCCAGCGACTCGGCGACTACGTCGTTCTCCCCTTCGAAGCCGACCCTACTTACACCATGGTGACAGGGTTCTTCCCTTCCCCGATCGTGCTGAATCGCAAGGGCCTCAGCAAGATGATCGTCAACGACACCTTCGACGATGTCGCCAAGGATCTGACTGCGGGATGGGTCAACTCGTGGTCGACGGGTGACAGCGCGTTGGACAAGGGCCACCGTGTAAGCCTCGCGGTATTGATGTTCCCGGATGCCGCAACCGCAGCGGTGGTCGGCCCAACACTCGAGCACGACGACTTCACCTACAACTCCGACAACGAGCCGGTACAGATCACGAAATACCCAGGGACCACGGCGCATTGGCGACCTGGAATCTCATCCATCGGGTCTTGGACAGTCCACGATCGGTATGTCGTCTTCATCAAGCTCGACGACGAGACCCACCCAGCCGATCTACCTTCGCTCACCGGCCAGGTAGAGCGCATGCTCGAAGTCCAGTTGCCGCTGTTGGATAAGTTCACGCCGACCCCGACGCCGGACCTGCCCCATGTAGCACTCGACGTCGACGGATTGCTCGGCCGTACGCTGCCGAGCAGCCCTGACAACCCGACGCGGGCACAACCTGATGGCGTATTCACCGGGCGTGGGGTGTTCTCGTTGCTGGTCAACGCAGGCCCCGCGACGTTCACGCGATTGGACGAGTTCGCGATCGACCTCATCTCCTTCGGCGAGTCCGTAATCTTCCGTAGTCGCACACAAGAGGCGGCTGAACGTCACTTCGCGGATCAGGCGAACGCAGCTGCGTCGATGGCGACATCGAATCGTATTTTCAAACCGATCCCAGCGCCGCCTGGCCTCGGCCAGAACGTCGCCTGCTACGCGATCGCCGCGACAGTCGACGGCAAGGAGGTAGGCGCCACCGCCAACTACTGCGGGTTCCAGACCGATCGATACTACGTCGAAGTCGAAAGCACTCAGGTTCAGGACCTCTATCAACAGGTCAACGCCCAGTACGCAATGCTCACCGGCAAGTAAGCAAGATCAGTCGCACGCTTGCTAGATTTCGTCCGAAGGCTCGTTGTCCGGGCGTTCGACAACGAGGAGGAGGACCGAATGGCGTTGCGGCCCGGCGCAATTGTCGGTGGATACCGAGTGCTCAACATTCTCGGCAGCGGAGGCATGGGCACGGTCTACCTGGCCCAGAACCCGATCCTGCCCCGAACCGACGCGTTGAAGGTGCTCAGTGCCGATCTGTCCACCGACGCCGAGTTCCGTGCCCGGTTCGAGCGTGAAGCCAACCTCGCCGCAGGTCTGGATCACCCGAACATCGTCGCGGTATACAACCGTGGCGAGGAGGACGGCCAACTCTGGATCGCCATGCAGTACGTCGATGGCATCGACGCGAGTGATGAGGCGAAGAAGGGACCCTCGGTGATGACGCCTGCGCGCGCACTGAGGATCGTGTCAGAGGTAGGCAAGGGCCTTGATCACGCGCACCGTCGCGGACTGCTGCACCGTGACGTGAAGCCCGCCAATTTCCTGCTCGCGAAACCCGAAGATCACGCCGAGGATGAGCGCGTACTCCTCACCGACTTCGGTGTCGCCAAGTCCGCGGAGGATAGCCAAGACCTCACAGCGACCGGCAGTTTCATGGCCACGGTCGCCTACGCACCGCCTGAGCAGTTGGTCGCGAGCAAACTCGACCACCGAGCCGATATATACAGCCTCGGCTGTGCGTTCTTCAAACTCGTCACGGGGCAAAACCCCTATCCTGCAACAGTGCCAGCGCTGGTCATGATGGGCCATCTCCACGAGCCGCCGCCTCGGGTGACAGCTGTTCGTCCCGATCTGCCACCCGCGCTCGATCGCGTCATCGCCCGAGCGATGGCGAAAGATCCGGCTGATCGATACAACACCTGCAGAGAATTCACCCGTGATGCCGAGGCCGCCCTGTTCGGGCCGCCCAACCAGGCGCCAGGGCCCCATTCGACGGAACCGAACCATGCCACGTATCAGACCGGCCACTCACCTCAGACCGCCCGAACCGATGTCCACGGAAGCTACGTGCCAACATCGGGATTCACTCCGTCAGGAGAGTCCGCCGAACAGAATCTTGTCGACACCCTGCGCCGAGGGAGCGGCGGCACTCGACCTAAACGCCGACGCATCCTCGTGCCGACGATCCTCGCCGTTGTCCTCGCCGTCGCAGTCGGCTCGGCAACATATTTCCTCACCAGACAGTCCAACGATCCCGCCGCGTCGACTCAAAGCATGCTCGCTGACATCCGGGCGAAGCATCCCCAGTTCGACAACAAGTCCATCACGGCGGTCAACTACACCGGGTCTTCATTGGCGGTCTACCTAAACGGCGGACCGCAAGCTAAGTTTTTGCAGGACATCGGGTTCCGATACACGTCGAAGTACAAAACCGCGGGCGACGAAACAGCCCCGCGCTCGATCTCGCTCAACTCGTCATCGACGGATTTCGATTCCGACATCATCATGGTCCTGCGGACCGACATCCAGGCAGGCAACGGAGGACTCCGCGGTCTCCCGTCCGGGTTGATGTACGGCTCCGCGAACCTCGTCGTTATCGATGACCTCAATGCTATACAGCCATTCCAGGTCTGGACCGATCAGTCGCCGGACCGCCTGGTGAAGACACTCGTTCCTACCATCGCCAAGACGGTGACCTAGGCTGACCGGTGGAATCGCTGCAGTACGTGCGGACCCTGCGCAAGGCGGCTCCGTTCTATGTCGAATCAGGAGTTAGTGGAACATGGCGTTGAATCCCGGAACCCTCGTGGGTGGGTATCGCATCCAGCGGGTCCTCGGCGCGGGCGGCATGGGCACTGTCTACCTCGGCAAACACCCAAGTCTGCCTCGCATGGACGCGCTGAAAGTGCTCAGCGCCGAACTGAGTCGCGACCCGGAGTTCCGAGCCCGTTTCGAACGTGAAGCAAACTTGGCCGCGGGCCTTGACCACCCGAACATCGTGTCGGTGTATAACCGCGGCGACGAACACAACCAACTGTGGATCGCCATGCAGTACGTCGAAGGCACGGACGCAGCAGCGGAACTGGCTCGTGATCCGCACGCGATGACGCCTCTGCGCGCCCTGCGGATCACAACCGAAGTCGGCAAGGGTCTGGACTACGCGCACCGTCGTGGTCTCCTCCACCGTGACGTCAAGCCGGCCAACTTCCTCCTGTCCACCTCCACCGATGATGACGAAGAACGCATATTCCTCACCGACTTCGGTGTCGCGAAGTCCACCGACGACGCCACCGAACTCACCCAAACCGGCAGCTTCCTGGCCACGATCGCCTACGCACCACCAGAACAACTCAGCGGTGCCACCCTCGACCACCGCGCCGACATCTACAGCCTCGCCTGCGCCTTCTACAAACTCCTGACCGGCCAAAACCCTTACCCCGCAGCACAACCCGCCATGGTCATGATGGGCCACCTCCACGAGCCCCCACCCCAGGCAACCCGAATCCGCCCCGGCCTACCCCACGCCATCGACCACATCTTCGCCCGCGCGATGGCCAAAAACCCCGCCGAACGCTTCGCCACCTGCCGCGAGTTCACCGACGCGGCCGCGAACGCGCTCACCCCCGGTTTCAACCCGACTGGGCACAACACCTCGCCCACGTATCCGATCCAGGTGATGCCGCCCCGCGAGCACACCGATCCGCGGGCGGCAGCGTCGTTGCCGGGTCTCACAGCTTCCACTCCGAGCGCGGCCCGCAAGTCCAAGCGTGCGGTATTGATAGGCAGTGCGGCGGTGGTCGCAATCGCTCTGACTGCCGGTATCGGCGTGTTCGCGCTGTCCGGCGACGACACTCCCAGCACCAGTTCGTCAGGTCCCGGAACCTCTTCCGTGGCCGGGGCTGCAACGCTGACCCCGCTCGAGCAAGCGCGTAAGGACAACCCTGCGTTCCTGGGGAAGACCGTCACGATCATCGATGTCACCCAGGCGAAGGGCTTCGGCGTCTATTTGACTGGTTCACCGCAAACACAGTTCATCGAAAAACTGGGATTCGTATACAACTTCGAATATACGAATACCGAGGGAGAGCCATCTCCCAAGGCATTTACCGACATCTACGGCTCCATGAAGTCTCCCGATGACGGCTACATCATTGTCATACGTAGCGACGAAAAAGCTGGCGGCGGCGGCCTGCTCGGGCTTCCATATCAGATCACAAGCTCCCGAGCTACGGTAATTCCAATCGATGTGCCGGCAACGGTCTCCGCGATGAGAAATTGGTCCGCAGACTCCGAACGCATCCTGGTTGACCAGATGGTTCCGATCCTGAAGTCCAAAATAAAATAGCATTGCAATGCAAAAGGGGGATGTTTTGAAACTACACCAAAAGCTGCCACGCCTCACCGAAGTTCCCGCGCGGGGCATCGCAGTCACAGCCATAGCTATCGGCATGCTGCTCATAGCAGCCTGCGGCAGCGACCCCAAGCCATCGGCTCAGATTTCGTCCGATCCTCAGATAGATCTCAGCAAACTGGATCTGGGCAATTATGCTGCGGTACCTCAGTCGATCGAAAAGCCCACTAACGAAGCGCATGGACGTGCAGTCCAGGCCCAAAGGCTTGCAAATTACATTCCATTACCGATGGAAATCGATCCCCGGCTAGAATACGCTTCCAGTATTCGACAGAGGGTATTTACAACCATAGATTACGAGACAATGGGCAGCTGGGTGGGATCCGACCTAGAACCACATAAGAACTCCCTGGCGGGATTCATTTCAGGATTCACTAGCGCAGCAAACTCCGACGCTCATCGAAATCTTTCGATGTCACTAGAAAATCGCACACTGATATTCGATAGCGAAACAGCAGCGTCCACCGCGATGAACGCAATTGTCGATTCAGAACTCGCAGCTGATCCTGGGAAGGAAACCTTAACTGTTCCACAGTTCCCCAATGCACGCGCGTATTGGAAATCAGGCCAACCAACGATGTGGTCGTGGTATGCCACGGGCAAATTCGTTATCTTCACGCTGGTTTGGGACCACCTGAGCGGCGAGCTGTCAATAACAAACCCCCCGGGCATGATGGACCTTGTAACCAAGAGCCTGGCCGCGATTCCCGATAAGATCTCCAGGTTTGACCCTGCCTCGGCACCAGAGCGGGACTCTTCGTCGCCCGACTGGGACGGCATGTTGGCTCGTACCGTCCAAGCCATCGACGATCAGACTCCCGGACTCACAACTCCGGGAGTCTACGATCGTCATGGCGGATTACACATATCACGGCGGCCAGATCTAGATCGCACCTTGTTCGAAACCGCGGGAGTTGACCGCGTTGCATTCAACGGTGGCTACCTCTACCGCGCTAAGGATCCGGCAGCAGCAACCACGCTCACGAACCAACATTCCTTATTCACCAAGTACTATCGCAAAGTCGCGCCACCAGCCGGATTACCAGTCGCAAGATGCTATGAGTTGAAGAACCCAACAACAAAGAGCAAGATGCGCTACTACTGCAGCGTCAACTTTGACCGGTATGCAGCAGACATCTCCGCCAACCAACTCTCCGACGCCTACCAGCGGATCTCTGCCCAGTACGCACTTCTGGCGAGCGGCAAATGATGTCCAACTCCCCGAAGCAGAGGAACTTGATGCATTCCAGAATCGCGCGGACTTGTGCGATGGCAATCATTGCAATCGTTGCCTCCGGGTGCGAATCAATAGTCACAGGCGCAGGTACCGCAGGAGAGATCGACGTTCGAACTCTCGACGTTGCAAAGTATCCGGTTGAGCCAATAGATACGATTTACGAATATAGCCCTAGTATGAGTAGTTCAGAGATTCTTGCGGCAAACCGGCTTGCAGGCAATATTGCGCTCGGTACAGATATTGATCCCGAACTCAAATATGGAGCGGGTAACGCCCTGACGTCAGCTGGCACCGCAGCTTCATATTTAAGCAAGGCGACACGAGGAGTCCTCCAGGAAAATAACATGCTTTACGGTTGGGCAAGTGGGAGCACCGACAAACAAGAATTTGCCATCTTATCCAACACTGCGGGTGACGATGCACTAGCCGAACTCCAACGCAAACGCATGACGCCAAAATTCACCGGTATCACGGTGCTGCAGTTCACCGATGACGAAACTGCCATCCGCGTCGCAAAGGATATATCGAACGCCGACTTCACAGTTGCTGCCAACGAAAACCAGCCGGTCTCTCTGCCGAATTACCCAACAGCCAGCAGCCATCGGCGACCAGGAATTCCGACACTTGGATCGACTCTTGCTCACGGGCGCTATGTTATCTACCTACACGTCGGCGTCCGCGACGACGATGTCACCCAATTAACCACACTGGCAGAGAAGACTTATCGTACCCAAATATCATTGCTAGACAAGCTTCCTTCCCTTTCGCCAGCCGAAATGCTCAAACTTCCGCCAGACCCCGATGGGATGCTTCGCAGAGCGTTGAACCCCAAAGCGATGCCAGGTGTGGGCGGGGTTGAATATTTCACCCTCGATAGAATCGGCTACTACCAGGCGAATCGCAAACAGCACCTGAATGATGCACTATATTCGGAGACTGGCGCCGACCGGTTCACGCGATCATGGGGTACCGAACTCATAAGAACACATGACGAAGAATCAGCGGAAACCCTGCGAAACAAAGTGATCGACCTTCTCGTCCCATCTTCATCGGCCGCCGATTCGCCACCCAAGTTGCCGGACACTAAATGTGCCGAGAACACTGACCCTCGCCTGAAGGACAGGTTCGTTGATACCGGAGAGCGCAAACGTTTCCAGTGTGCCGTGAGCTATCGACGCTACGTTGCCGTGGTCGAGGCCGACCAGATCCAGGACGCGCATCAGCGGGCGGCCGCGCAGTATGCACTATTGGCGAATAGCCAGATCCAGTAGTACTTCGCAACTGATCCAGGGAATCAAAAGCATCAAACTCACAGTCGTCGTAGGCAGGTAGTCGCGATCTGACCGGATCTGGTGTGGTGCATGATGTTCGGTCGTGACCGACAAACTATCGTTGCGGTTGGTGCCTGATGAGCTGTGGGAGCTGGTCGAGCCGTTGTTGCCGGCGTTCTCACCGCGCCGCAGGCGGCATGACCGCACCAACCGGCGTTTTTTCTCCTGCGCCGTCCAGTACCGCCGCTACGTCGCGCACGTCCAGAGCCAGCCCTTCCCGATGCCCATCAGCGCGCTGCAGCCCAGTACGCGGTGTTGGCAACCAGCCAGTAGAAGCGTCGAGCAGCTGCCACAAATAGTTCGCGCCCCTGCACAGATGTGCAGGGGCGCGAACTATTCGGATCAGAACAGACCAGCGAGAGCCTTGTCCTTGTCCTGGAGTTCGGAGTTGCCCGAGTCCACCAGACGACCGGCGCCCTGAAGGGTCTCGTTCAGCTGTTGGACGTGCTGGTTCCATGTGGCCTGGTACGCGATGACGGCTTCCTTGGCCTGACCGCCCTGAGCCTGGAAGAACGCATCAACCTGCTTGTGGAAGTCCTGGAGGTCATTGGCAAGAGCCTCCGCGTCGGCAACGAGCTTCTTGGCGTTCTCGGCGACACCGTCGAAATTGGCAGAAATCACACTGGACATGGGATTTTATCCTCTCGGAGTTCGTGAGATAGAGATTTAGACTGCGGGAAGATCCAGGCTGGAGAGCTGCGCGTTAACCTGCCCTGAGAAGGCCGCGTCGTGGTCGGTCAGAGTCCCGCTCATCTTCCGCAGGTTCTCGGACGTCTGCATGAGCTGATCGTTCATCTTGTCAGCCTGGAAGTAGTACCGCTCCATGAACTGGTTGAACGCGTTGCGGGCAGCACCCTGCCAGTTGGACCCGTTGGTGATGCGGTCTTCGTTGTCTTTGAGCCCCTTGATCGCGGCAGCGATCTGATCGTGGCGCTGGACGAACCGGGCGACCTCTGAATCGAGACCGTCGATTTCGGCACTGAAGTTGGTAGTCGTCATTGCTTTACTCCCTGCTCACGGCCAACGTCGCGGGTCGGTTTGGCCTCGTTCATATAGTTGGACGCGCTCGGTGCCCGATCGGTTCCATCGATTCGAAAAAACCTTGGCGCACGGTCACGGTAGCCCCCGTTGTCAGCACGTAGGTGCGTGTCGAAGACAGGATCACCTGGCCAGAGGCACATACGGGGCCGAGTGCTACGGCCCTCAGACTTGACGTTCTGCACGTCGTTCAGATCTCCCCCCGCTACTCCCCTGGCGTGTGTCCGGCTCCATCCAGCACGAGCCAACGAGGCCACCTTAGCTGAATCCCCGCGTGCGCCGCTACGGCTCTACTGGCTGGCAGCACGTAATGGCAGGTCGGCTGAGGTACCGGCGATGAAGGGCTGCCGGACAGAATTCAGAACCCAGCGCGCTCGAGAAACTTCAAGGCGGAGTCTTTGTCCTTGAACCCTGACATCGACATGTACAACTTCGTCGTGGTGTTGAAGGTCTCGATCGTCGCGCCACCGCCGGGGATCGTGTCGTCGATGCGGAACTTCTTCTCGCCCTTGTCTGTCAGCCACTCCGGGTGCTGGCTGCTCCACTGACGGAGGAGTTTGTCCGGGTTGGTGTCGATCCAGGCGATCGGGTAGCGGTCGATGTCGACGGCGGTCCTCAGGAGCCCTACGGTCAGGCTGTTCTTGGCCGGCACCGTGAACACCACTCGCACCGCGTACGGGTCGTTGCCGATCGGGGCTTTCTCGGTGATGTTGTTGACGGCGACGACTTCACGCAGGGGTGCGGGCAACGCTTCGAGGACGGCCTTGGCGTCAGCCGAAACAGGTTGCGGGGTGGCCTTGCTCGTCGTCGGTGCGGGCTTGGAGGTGCTCTTTGCCGAGGTGGGTGCGGAGGGCGCTTCCTGGACTGCGGATGGGGGCGCTGCGACCGTTCCCGCTTCGTCGTCGCCTTCGCTGGATACGGCTACAACACCGACTACCAGTGCACCGACCACCACGACAGCGCCACCGACCAGCACGAGCGGCGATTTCCACCACGGATTCTGCTGCGGCGGCTGACCCCATCCTTGTTGCGGGTGGGGCTGACCACCCTGCTGCGCACCGTACTGCGGCGGCATGGCCTGCTGCGGCTGCATCGGCGGATACGGCTGCTGTCCGGCGTACTGCTGCGGCGCACCCTGCCTCGGCGCCAAACCCGGACCTTGCTGCGGCGGTGGATAAGTCATGGTTTCCCCTCCCAACTTCACAGGCCGCACCCGATGAACATGCGACCCGCAGCGAGCGTACTTGCGCACGCCTCCGAACCCGAATCGAGCGGGCTGTCAGCGATCAAATGAACCTGTGGGCACGGAAGGTCCTGGGAAAGTCATTGCAAGAAATTTGACATGTCCACGCAACATGCAAAGAAAACGCCAAAAACTTTACATATCAGTGGCCGCGACAGCGGCGAACCGCTGGCAGCGATCAGCACGGTGGACTGGAGGCTGAGTATCGCGTCCAGCAACAGGTTTCACACCACTCGGCATTAGATCGGATCGACCGTGGCGTAGTTTGTGCTGGAGATGCTGCGCGCTGAAGGCGCAGCCAAAGGGCAGGCCGACTTGCTGATCCGGATGCTCGAGCACAAGTTCGGTGACGTACCCGAATCGACCGTTGATCAGGTGCGCGGTGCCGATCCCGGTGACATGCATCGCTGGGCCGACCAGATGCTCACCGCACCCACTCTCGAAGAGACCCTCGCCCAACCCGGTTCTGGAGTATGAAACCCTCGTCCTGAGCCTTCAGCTTTGGCGATTTGGGCGGTGAGGACTCCAAAAGTGTCACAGCAGTCGGTTACCTAATTGTTCACAACAGTTTCCGGCCCAGGCCCGCCTGGCGGGTCTGCGGAGCATCCGCCAGTGCATCTTCTAGCGCGGCGTTCCAAGCCTCGACCTCAGCAATGTGCTGGCCCCAGGTCTGGGTGTGGGTTCTGGAGGTCGATGCATGGCTCTGGCCTGCAAGTTCGCGTGTGACGGCTAGAATCGAGGCATGACTGCAGCGCACGACTACGAAGACCTGCACGGGTTGGTAGATCGGCTCACACCGAGCCAGGCTCGTGCGCTGCGCGCTGTCGCATTACAGTTGGTGGTTGCGGACGGACCTCAACCGGATACAGCCGCCGAGCCTGCCGGCGGTCGTCGGCGCCGCCTGTCGTTCGCCGGTCTCATGCACGCTGAGCCCGATCTCGCTGAGAGGTCAGAGGACTACCTTCGGAAAGAGCGCGGCGAGCAGACAAAGTGATTGTCTGTGATACGGGCCCACTGGTAGCGGTACTCAACGCCAACGACGCTGCGCACGACCGTTGTTTGGCGTTTCTCGAGCATCATCCCGGGCCTGTGCTCATTCCTGGGCCTGTGCTCGGCGAGGTCTGCTACTTCCTCGAGACACGAGTCGGCCCCAGCGCTGAGGCACGTTTCTTGGAGTCGGTCGCAGCCGGGGAAATTGAGCTGGTCGGCCTCACCGATGTCGACCTGGCTCGGATGGCAGAGCTCGTCCGGCAGTACGCGGACTTCCCTTTGGGCGCAGTTGACGCGTCGGTCATCGCGGTCGCTGAACGACTTGGGGTGACGGAGATCGCCACCCTGGACCGCAGACATTTTCATGCCGTACGCACTCGACATCGTGATCCGGTGCGGCTTCTACCAGACTGACACTGGTCGCCGAATCTTATGGACCGACGTGGACCGCTCCGACGACCTGCTCGCAGGCGGACATCACACCGGCCCAGCCGTTTTCGGCGTACTGGCAGCCGATGCTGACCTGGACTCCGCGTTCGACCAGCACCTGCCAGCGGACGGTGGATCCGTCGGCGGGGCGTTCTTCGTAGGAAAGGCCGGGGCGGCCGGCGAAGACTACGTCCTGGCGGACGGGCGTGACCGTGCCTGCGGGCTTCTTGGCGATCTGGGCGGTGAGGTCGGCGGCGACCTCGTCGTAGCCCGCTCCGGGTGTGACCGGTTTCTGGGTGATGGTGATGCGGTGGCGGGCGGCGTCGTCGGGGACGAGGTCGGCGCGGGCATCAGTGGCGGTGGTGCGATGCCAGCCCGCGGGGACTTCTATGACGACTCGGCCGACTGTCGCGGTGGAAGGTTTCGGCTTCGGCTTCGACGTCGTGGGCGGTGGCGCGGAACTGGTGGTTGCCTGCGTCGTGGTGGGTGCGACGGCGGCGGTCGCCTCCTGGTCACCGGAGCCGAACAGGAAGAAGCCGCCGATACCAGCCGCGGCGACGACAGCGACCAGGGCCGCTGCGCCGATGTAGAGGGGACGACGATCGACCGGGTTGGTGGCCGCGGCGCGCTCGCGCAGGGGTTGCATCCACTCGGCCGCGGGCGGGATGGTCGGCGTGTAGGCAGGGGTCTTCTGGGTGGGGCGGGCGAGGTCCGTTCCCGTCAGCGTGCTCACGGGTACCCCTGCGCCGCAGACACTTTCGACGACCGCGTTGACCGAGGCCAGTACCGCGGGATCGGTGGTGCCGAACACCTGCACGACATCGGCGGGGCGATCGGCGAGCAGGCGGCCCAGAAGTGCCGCGAGGTGGCCGAAGCCGTCCTCGTCGGCGAGTTCGGAGGCCGCGAGGTTGGGTTCGACCTCGACTGCCTCGACATGGGTGCCGTTCGTGTCGTAGATGACCGAAGACGCCGAGGTCGACAGCATGCCGAACTCGATGATCGCGGTGCGGCGACTGCGGCTGGCGGTGACGTCGACCGCCGACGCGCGCAGGGCGCAGGCCTCGAACACGACCTCGTGGGTGAATTGCCCTGCGGCGGTACCGAACAGGTCGAGCTCGGGCTGCCCCCACGAGGTGGGGTGCACGACGACGATCCGCTCACACAGCGGCGTCACCCGCAGGGTGTCCATGATCGCACCGAGCACCGCGGACAGCGCCTGGCCCACCGTCGGCATCCGAGGAGGCAACGCGAGCACACCGCCGGCCAGGTACTGCACCACCGACACCGCCTGGGTGGGCGGGGTCAGCGGCTCACCGACGACGAGATCGGAACCGTTGCTGCCCAGCACAACCGACGGCGCGACATCCCAGTGGGTGGTGGCGCCACGCGCCCACACTTTGGCTTCGCTGACAACCAGCTCGACGACGGTCATTCCGCTTGCGGCATCCAGGCGGTCTGGACCAGGCCTTCGGTATTACGCGTGACGAACGTGCCACGACCGGCAGGCTTGGGGCCCGGACGCGTGGTGCCGACCATGACGCCTTCGTCCTTGCTGCAGCTCATCACCAGTGCGGCCGAACCGAGGTCCTTCATCCGCGCCAGTGTCGCCTCGTACATGGCGCGGCTGGCGCCACCGGAGCGGCGGGCGATGATCAGGTGGAAGCCGAGATCCCGGGCATGCGGCAGGTGCTCGACGAGCGCGGCGACCGGGTTGCCCGACGAGGTGGCGACCAGGTCGTAGTCGTCGACGAGCACATACAGCTCGGGACCGGACCACCACGAACGCTCACGCAGCTGCTGTGGCGTCACCTCGGGACCGGGGGTCCGCTTGGCCACATAGGCCGCGAGATCGGCCATGTTCTGGGTGAATTGCGGTGCGGTGGAACCGTATCCGGCCTGGTAGCCCTCGGGGATGATGCCCAGCATCGAGCGGCGGTAGTCGCCGACGATGAAGCGCGCCTCGTTCGGGGTGTTCGACGCCGCGATGCCCTCGATGATCGAGCGAAGCAGCGTGGTCTTACCCGACTCGGAGTCACCGATGATGATGAAGTGCGGGCTCTCCGCGAAGTCGATGTAGACCGGGGCGAGCTCGGCCTCGTTGATACCGATCGGGATGCGCATGCACTTGGTCGAGGGATCGACGCGTGATGGCCAGTTGCCTGCCAGGTACAGCAGCTGTTCGCGGGGCAGATTGTCGGGCAGCATGCGGACCTGCGGTGCGGGCCGTCCCGGTGTCATCCGGGCGATCGTCTCCACGGCGCTCGACACCGCCTGACCCAGGTTCGACGGATCGGCGGAACCGTCGATCCGCGGCAACGCGGTGAGCATGTGCAGGCACTCGGCGGTCATACCGCGACCCGGCCTGCCCTGCGGAACCAGCGACGCGAACTTACGGCCGAGATCGGAATCCATCGGGTCACCGAGGCGGAGCTCGATGCGGGTGCCGATCTGGTCTTTGAGCGCGGGGCGGGCTTCCGCCCAGCGCGCGAGCGCGATCACCACGTGCACGCCATACGAAAGACCCTGCACCGCAAGGTTCATGATGACCTGCTCGAGCGCGTCGAAGTCCTGTCGGATCGAGCCGTAGCCGTCGATGACAAGGAACACGTCACCGAACGGATCCTCGTGTGCGCCCTGGGCGGCCGGGCTCGACGCCGGGTCCATCGAACGCAGCCGACGGAACTCGACCATCGACTCGATGCCGAGCTGACGGAACTTCGCCTCACGGGTGCGCACGATCGTGGTCATCTCGGCGACGGTGCGGCGGACCTGGTCCTCGTCGAGACGGCTGGCCACCGAACCGACGTGCGGCAGGCCGAGCAGGCTGGTCATCGTGCCGCCACCGAAGTCCAGGCAGTAGAACTGCACCTGCTCGGCGGTGTGGGTCAACGCCATCGCCATGATCATCGAACGCAGGGCGGTCGACTTGCCCGACTGCGGGCCACCGACGATCGCGACGTTGCCTCGTGAACCCGACAGGTCGACGACGAACGGGTCGCGGCGCTGGTCGTAGGGGCGGTCGACGATGCCCATGGGGGCACGAAGGGTGGCGATCGCGGAGTACTCGCCGGTGAGGATCGAGCGCGGCACGAGCTGATCCATGGTCGGCGCCTCCTCGAGCGGCGGCAGCCAGATCTCGTGGGCGGGACGGCCGTGGCCCGAGATGCGCGAGACCAGCATGTTCAGGTTCGACATCTGTTCGTTCTCGTCACCGACCGGCTCCGGCGCGAACTCGGCTTCCACCGGCAGCGGAACCCGGTCCGCCGCACGGAATCCGACGTGGGTCGCGTTGAACGGCCGGGCGTTGACATCGATTTCGCCGCCGACGATGCCCGCGCTGGTGACCTCACGCGCCGATCCACCACCGACGTACGCACCGGACACGTACGAGGCCTGGAAGCGCTGGATCTCGCCCGAGTCGGACTTCAGGTAACCGCCACCGGGGGTGCTCGGCAGGTTGTAGGCGTCGGGGACGCCGAGGACTTGGCGGGACTCGTTGGCGGAGAAGGTCTTCAGACCGATGCGGTAGGACAGGTGCGATTCCAGGCCCTTGAGCTTGCCTTCCTCCAGACGCTGCGAGGCGAGCAGGAGGTGGACCTGCAGCGAGCGGCCCAGGCGGCCGATCATCACGAACAGTTCCGCGAAGTCGGGGTGCTGGGTGAGCAGTTCGGAGAACTCGTCGAGCACGACGAACAGCGCGGGCAGCGGGTCCAGGTCGGCGCCCGCCGCGCGGGCCTTCTCGTATTCGGAGACGTTGGCGAAGTTGCCCGCCTGGCGCAGGACTTCCTGGCGGCGGTTCATCTCGCCCGCCAGTGCGTCCTTCATACGGTCGACGAGGTCGGCTTCGTCCTCGAGGTTGGTGATGACCGCGGCGACGTGCGGGACGCCGTCGAGGCCGAGGAACGTCGCGCCACCCTTGAAGTCGACCAGGACCAGGTTGAGCTGGTCGGGCGAGTGGGTGGCGAGCAGGCTGAGCACCAGGGTGCGCAGGAATTCCGACTTACCGGAACCGGTCGCGCCGATGCACAGGCCGTGTGGGCCCATGCCGTTCTCGGCGGCTTCCTTGATGTCGAGTTCCACCGGGGCACCGTCGGCGCCGATGCCGAACGGCACGCGCAGACGTTCGCGGCCGTAGCGGGGACGCCAGGCGCTGGCCGGGTTGAAGTTACCGATATCGCCCAGGCTCATCAGCTGTGACCAGGTGGAGATCGTCTCGGTCTCGTCGGTCTCGACATCGCTGCTGCGCTGGGTGGCCGCACGGTAGGGCGCGAGCCTGCGAGCGAGCTGCTGGGCCTGCTCGGCGCTGACGCGGTCGATGGTGGCGAAGCGTTCCTGGTTACCGGTGGCGCCGCGACCGAGGCACTCGCCGTCTTCGACGACCATCTTGATGCCGCGTGAAACGGCAAGGCGTGGTGCGTAATTGCACAGGTCGATGATGGTGACACCCTCGTACCCGGACTCGCGCAGCTGGTCGTCCTCGGCCTCGAGCAGACCGCCGTCGACGACGATCACCACGTGCACCATGTTCGGGTTGTTCGGCTGGTTACGCGAGTAACGCACCCGATTGCCGAGCAGCGGATGCAGGCCGCTCATGGCCTCGCGGATGGAGCCGTAGAACATGCGCTGGGTGCCGATGCCGTCCTGCACCTCGGGGTGCTGGGTGTGGGGAAGCCACTTGGTCCACTCCCACTCGCGGGCGGTGTCCGGGCCACAGACCACGGCGACGAGCACCTGGTCGGGCGCCTGGAACATGCACAGCTGCAACAACATCGCGCGCGTCATGTCGCGCGCCTGGGCGCGGTCGCCGTCGAGGGCGACGGTGCCGAAGCCCTTCACCGCGATGGCGGTCGGCAGGTCGGGAACCGTGGAATGCGCGCGCACGAAACGGCGCAGCGACACCGCGGCGATGGGCTCGAGTTCCTCGACGGGGCCGGTTTCCGGGGCCACCAGCCTGGTCGCCAGACGCTGACCGCCCAGGCCGATGCGCGCGTGGCAGAAATCCTTGTCGCCGGAGCGGCGCTCCCACATCCGGCTGGTACCGGCGAGCATCCAGATCAGGCCGGGCTCGGGGTGACTCCACTCGACGGCGGCGCGCTGCTGCTTGGCGGTCTCGTCGACATCTTTACGGACCTGATCGAGGTAACGCAGGTAGTCCTTGCGGTCCTCGTTGGCCTCGGCGGCCTTGGCGCCCTTGCCACCACCCTGTCCGAACATGGTGACCATCGACATGATCATCATCATCGGGAACATCATCGACATCGGGTTGGACAGCATGCCGCTGCCCTGCGTGAACATCAGCGCCATCATGCCGACCATGCCGACCACCATCACGACGGGCATCAGCTTCATCAGCAGGCTGCCCGGGGTGATCCGCGGGATCTCCGGCGGCGGCTGCAACGTGACCTCGCCACCGGGTGTACGCGGCATCTCGCGCCGGGCACGGCGCTGGAACCTGACGGTGCTCATGGTCGAAGACTCCCCCTGCTTGACTACTCGCTCATCTGTCGTCGCGACGGGCTCAGTGTAGAGGTCGCGGCCGACATGTCGTATGGTTCGTCAGGCATTCTGCTGTCCGAACGGTGGGTTCCGCAAACTGTCGACCGTTAAGAGCGGTCGAGCGGAAACACGAGGTAGAGACGGAACTGGGGGAGTTTTGACGCACGCGCGACTCGATCATGTGGAAGAGGACTCCGCGCGCGGCATCGTGCGCGCGCCGGACCTTGCCCGAGTAACCATCCTGGCCAAGCACACGCAGGTAGACATGGCTATTCCGGTCGATGTACCGGTCGCCCTCGTCATCCCCAGCGTGGTCGACATGGTCGCGCAGCACAGCCGCTCGAATGATTTCGACAACGACGGCGAACGCTACGAGCCTGCCGAATGGGTGCTCGCGCGCATCGGCCACCCACCGTTCTCGAACTCGCTGAGCCTCGGCGAACAGGGCGTGCGCGACGGCGAGCTGCTCATGCTCGAGAGCGCCTCGCACGCGGCGCCGACGCCCCTGTTCGACGACATCATGTACAACGTCGCGGTCGCCGACGCCGAGCACTACCGCAGCTGGACGCCGAAGACGGCCCGCATCACCGGTTCGGTGCTCGCCGCGCTCACCATGCTGGTCGGCTGTTTCGGCCTGCTGGCCGCGCCGGATGCGTTGCCGTTCTGGGTTTCCGGGTCGCTGGCGCTGTTCGTCGCGATCCTCTGCGTGGTGGCGGGCACGGTGCTGAGCCGCATGTACCGCGACGCCTCGGCCGCACTCGTGCTGGCCGGCTGCGCGCTGCCGACCGCGTTCACCGGCGGCATGCTGCTGGTCCCCGATCACTACGGCGCGGCACATCTGCTGCTCGGATTCGCGCTGCTCGGTTCCATCGCGGTGCTCGCATGGCGGGTCACCGGCATCGGGCTCGCGCTGTTCATCGGGACGGCGACCGTCTCGGTGTTCGGGGTGCCCGCCGCGCTCGTCGGGTTGCTCACCGATCAGCCGGTCAAGGCGATCGGCGCGGTCGTCGCCGCGCTCGGTCTGGCCGGACTGTCACTCTCGCCGCGTGTTTCGATGCTGCTGGCCAAGCTGCCGCTGCCGCCGGTCCCCTCCCCCGGCACCCCGATCGACCCGACCGAGGACGATCCGGACGACCACCGCGCCCTGCCGACCCTCGATGCCCTGCGCGCGCGGTCGGAGCGGGCCCGTAACTACCTCGCCGGCCTGGTCAGCGCGACCACGCTGGTCACCGTCGTCGGCGCGCTGCTGGCGATCAACGCCGGCGCCGAGGATCCCTACTGGCCCGGTATCTCGCTGGCGCTGGTGTGCGCGGTGGTGCTGATGTTCCGCAGCCGCACCTACGCGGGCGCCGAACAGGCCATCGTGTTGATCGCGGGTGGCTCGGCGATCGTGCTGATGATGCTGATCGGCGTCGCGCTCGAAATGCGCCAGCCCCTGGTCGTTTTCGGCGCCGCGCTGGTGATTCTGATCTCGGCGCTGGTGATGGGCTTGATCGTGCCGAACCAGTCCGCGACCCCGCCGATGCGCCGGGCCGTCGAGCTGCTGGAGTACGCGTTCGTCGCCGCGGTGCTGCCGCTGGTGTTCTGGGTCGCCGATCTCTACTCGCTGGTTCGCGGGCTGTGAGGCTCGGCTTTCGACTGACGGCCGTTGCTCTTGTCGTCGGGCTGAACGCCGGATTCGGTGTGAGCGGAACGGCTTTCGCTGATCGGCCGCCCGCGATCGACCCCGGGATGTTGCCCGCGGGAGATCCCGCCGCGCCGCCGGACAAGACCGAGCGCGGCAGTGGGACCAACGGACTGTGCTTCCGTACCCAGGCGAGTACCTCGCTGGCGGTGATTCCGCCGAGTCAGCGCTCGCTCGATCTGGAGCGGGCCTGGCAATTCTCGCGTGGCGCGGGACAACTCGTCGCGGTGATCGACACCGGCGTTGAGGCCCACCCCCGCCTGCCCGATCTGTGGGCGGGCGGCGACTATGTGGCCGCCGGTGGCAACGGCACCGAGGATTGCGATGTGCACGGCACCGTGGTGGCCGGAATCATCGGCGCGACCAAAGTCGACAACCAGGGCTTCTCCGGCGTCGCCCCCGAGGCCCGCATCCTCAGCATTCGCCAGACCAGCTCGCTCTATCAGTCCGAGGGCGCCGGGCGGAACAAGGGTCCCGACGACTTCCCCGAGGGCTACGGCAAGGTCTCTTCGCTCGCTAGCGCGATCCGGCGGGCCGCGGATTTCGGCGCCAGTGTGATCAACATCTCTCTCGTTGCCTGCAACAGCGGCTCCCCGGCCGGCGAGGCAGCGTTCCGCGCCCTCGGCGCGGCGGTGCAGTATGCGGCAGTCGAGAAGGACGCGGTGATCGTCAGCTCGGCAGGCAACTCCGACAATGCCTGCAAGTCAGGCAATCCCGGGCCAGACCCGCTCAAGCCAGCACAGGATCTGTGGAGCACGATCCGCACCTACGTGAACCCCGCCTGGTACGACGAGTACGTGCTCTCGGTGGGCTCGATCGGCGCCAACGGCGCACCGTCGTCGTTCACCGTGCCCGGCCCGTGGGTCGGCATCGCCGCACCGGGAGAAGGCATTACGTCCCTCGATGCGAGGACCGCCGGCATCTCCGACGGCAAATACGACAACCAGGGCAAGTACATGGCTTACAGCGGAACGAGTTTCGCCTCGCCGTATGTCGCCGGTGTCGCCGCGCTGGTGCGCGACAGGTTCCCGGATCTCACCGCCAAGCAGGTGATTCAGCGGTTGCAGGCAACGGCCCACGCACCCGCGGAAGGCTGGAATCCGTATATCGGTTACGGCGCGGTCGACCCCGTCGCGGCGCTGACGAACGAAGTGCCCAAAGAACTTCCGCCGAAGCAGGCGAGCCCGGCGCGCAGTCAGCAGCTCGCGGTGCCCGCACCGCCGCCGCCCGCGGACAACACCGCGCGCAATGTGGCCCTGATCGGTTCCGGTGCCATCGGCCTCATTCTGGTCCTCGGCGTGCTGGCGTCGTTCCCGATCCGCCGCAAGTTCGGGATGTCGGCCGACGATCTCTGACCTGCTCGACCAAAGAGCAAGGTACGGTCGGCGGGCACGAGCCCGTCGATCCAGGTAGCCGCATGAATCCGTCAACGTCCGAACGTCCACTCACTCGCCGACAGCGGTGGGAGCGCGCGACCAATCTGCCGTTGATGGTGCTCGCGGTGGTGTTCGTCATCATGTACGCGTGGCGGGTGCTCGACACCGATGTGTCACCCCGCCTCGACACCGGTCTCGTCCTGGCGGATATCGCGATCTGGGCGGTGTTCTTCATCGATTTCGCGGTCAGGTTGTGGCTGTCGGGCGAGCGGCTGCGCTTCGTTCGCAAGCATCCACTCGACCTGCTGGTCGTGCTCGTGCCGCCGTTTCGGCCGCTGCGCCTGCTCCGGGCTTCCCTGCTGCTGCTCGACGCCCTCAACCGCGCGACGCACCCGCGCACCCGTCTGGTCACCTTCGTCGCCACCAGTTCCGTGCTGATCCTGCTGCTGTCGAGCCTGGCGTTCTTCGACGCCGAATACGGCGCACCCGACTCCAAGATCGCGACCTTCGGCGACGCACTGTGGTGGTCGGCGGTCTCGGTGACCACGGTCGGCTACGGCGACGTCTACCCGGTGACCACCGAGGGCCGACTGGTCTCGCTGGTCCTGATGACGTTGGGCATCGGCCTGATCTCCTTCGCCATCGGCACCATGACCAGCTGGGTCGTCGAACAACTCAAGACCGTCGACGACGCCGCCGACCGCGCGGAGAGCACGCTCCGCGAACTGGTCGACGAGGTGAGAGCCCTGCGCACCGAGGTCGCCGAACTCCGCTCCGATTCCGCGAAGCAGGCGACCCCGCCCGACTAATTCGCCGCGGCGACAGGCTTCTTGGCGGGCGAGGGATCCGGCGCGACACCGTCGTGCGCGACCATCGCCTCTTCCCGACCCATCGTCGGCCCACCCGCGAGCAACCCGATGATCGGCCACGGCGCCGGTTCGGCGGTGACTTTCTCGAGGCCGAGTGCCTTCACCGCGTCGGTGTTCTTGATGCCGAAGCGGACGCCGGTGTCGGCGATGTAGAACAGGCTGTCCTTGCGACGGCTGTTCGGTTCGATACCGGTGGACTGCACGTAGGCGCCGGAGGCCGGCGGGATGAAGACGGTGTCCGCGTTGGGGCCCGCGCCGTCGGCCTGCGCGAGGTCGACCATCTTGGCCTTGTCCGGGATCGGCAGGTCGATGCCGGACAGCAGAGTCAGTTCCGCGCGCGCGGTGGCGTCGGTGTTGTCGGTGGCGCCCGCGATCGGCTTCCACGACATGCAGCTGACGGGCTGGTCCTTGGCGGTGATGAGGGTCGGCCGGTCGCGCGGGTAGTCCTGCACCTTCAACGTCTGCACGATGGTCGCGTAGGTGCGGTCGGTCGACTGAATGGTCGTGCCGTTCATCATCGTCGGATAGAAGTTGCGGATGATCTGGGCGGTCAGCGCCGAAATCTCCTGTAGTCCGTCCTGGAGCACCACATAGTTCTGGTTGGGCTCGTTGAATACCTGGACCACGTCACCGATCTTGTGGCCGCTCACTTTGTAAGTCGGTGTGCCACCGGGGTTGTCGATGACCGGCGTGATCAGCGGCAGCACCTCGGGAATCGCGTTGAGCAGACCCTCGCCGATCGGGCGCGGCGTCACGCCGGTGATCCCGAGCCCGTGGGTGACAGCCGGATCGTCCATCTTCACGCGGGCACGCTTGCCGTCGTAGACCAGGTAGACAGCGTCTTTGCCCTTGACGAGCATGGCCTTGCCGTCTTCGACCTTCGATGCCTTGGCGCCCAGACTCGGGTCACCGGCCAGCACCGACGTGGTCAGATCCGCTGTGCCGTCGGACTTGAGCTGATCACACACCGTCCAGGTTCGGCCCTTGCCGCCCTTGTCGTAGAGGATCGACGACGGGGCGCCGGGGATGCCGATCAGCTGACCGCGCGGCTTCTTCCCGAGCTCGGATTCCTTGACGATCGCCGCCTTGGACGCCTCACCGGCCGCCAACCGGGCCGAGGCCAGGTTCAGCGCGGGGTGCACGACATTGTCGACGACCACGTAAACGCCGCCGGATTCCTTGGCGATCAGGATCTTGCTGTCGCCGATCTTGTCCTGCGGGCGCAGCAGTGCGAGGACACCGCAACCGGCGAGGACCACGATGCCCAGCACCAGTCCGACCACGTAGGCACGGGTCTGCGCGCGCATCGGGTCGTGCAGCATCCGCACATCCCGGCGCACCAGGGCGTGCTCCATTCGCCGCACCAGGAAGCGGTATCCGCTGACCTGCCAGCGCGTTGTGGGTTTTGAAGGCATGGTTCCTCCCCCGAACAGTGCTCTCGTCCGGGCAACACAGTACAGTTCCCGGCAGCAGTTGTTCGCATTCGGCCATCGGTCGATCGACAATCGGGTACCTGGGGGAGGAACGAATGGCTGAGTTCACCGGGGCGGGACCGCGCCCGCTGTTCGGTCGGATTTCGCTGCCGCACCTACTCATTGCGCAGGTCCTCGGCCTGATCGCGGGGGTTGTCGCGCTGATCTGCGGGCTCGACGCGCTGCCGTCGCTCGGCATCGCCATCGCGGTGGCGCTGGTGCCGCTGATCCCGTTCGGCAAGCGCACGATCCTCGACTGGATCTCGACCATCCGCCGGTTTTCCGGCAAGCGCGACTACACGCTCGGCGACACCGTCGACTTCCGTGACACCGACGGCCGTTCGCTCGGGCTGTACTGGGACGGCAGTCGCGTGGTCACCGTTGTCGAGGTACTGCCGCCGCGCGGCGGGCTGACCAGAATCGCCCGCACGGCCGTGCACGCCTCGCACCTGTTGCCGCTGCCCGAATTGGCCGCGTGCCTCAACCAGCACGACATCCTGCTCAGCGGGATCGACATCATCAGCCACGGTCACCGCAGCCGGTCCGGCACGCCCGCGGGCGCGATCTACGAATCGCTGCTCGGTCCGCTGCCCGCGACCGCGCACCGCACGGTCTGGCTCGCGATCAGCTTCGACGCGGTGGCCTGCCCGGACGCGACGGCTCGTCGCGGTGGTGGCATCGATGGCGCTTCGCGCTCGGTCACCATCGCCACCCAGCGGATCATGCGCACGCTCGAGGACGCCGATTGCAACGCGCGCATCCTCACCGCGCCGGAGATCCGTAAGGCCGTGCAGCAGATCACCGCCGGTCTCGATCCGCGCACGCTGAGTCAGCGGTGGAAGTACGCCGAGATCGGCAACGCGGTGAATATCGGCAGTGCGGTGGATCCCAAGCAGCTGGGTTCGGATCTGCTCGCGCAGCTGTGGGTCGCGCCGTCCCGTGGCACCACGGTCGCCGTGCGGCTGCGTCCCGGTAGCGATGCCGAATCCGTCAGTGTCGGTGCCGCATGGCGATTGACCGCGCGCGAACTTCCCGAGAAGACCAATTCCAAGGGCATGGTGTCGATGAGCGGTCGTCATCGCGACGCGCTGCTCGCGCACCTGCCGATCGCGGTTCCCGGTGTCGATGACACGATCCCGACCATCGAGTACCCGATCGATGTCATCGGCGCGCTGCATCTTCCGTCTTCGGGCTGCGGGCAGCTGCTCGGCTCCGACGACGAGGGCAACGGCGTCGCCACCAGGATCGTCGGTGTCGGTATCTCCACCGTGTATGTGGCCGGTGAGCTGTACCTGGCCCAGCAGTTGGTGTTCCGCGCGCTGGCCGTCGGCGAGCGGGTACTGGTGCGCACCGACCGGGCGCAGGCCTGGGAGCAGCTGGTGACCACCGTCGGCAATCCGGAGCGGCTGACCATCGCGGTCGAAACACACCAGTCCGACGCGGGTTTCACCGCCACGGTCGTCGACGGTGTGCTCGCGCCCGCCCCGCACGCCGGTGTCACCACGATCTACCTCACCGGCGATCCCAACGGCTGGCCCGCTTCTCGCCCCGACCTGGAGATCTTCCAGCCGGGCGCGATCGGCAACCGCGTCGTTCTGCGCACGGGAACGACCAGGGTGAACCTCACGCTGGTGTCGATCCCCCGCGAGTCGACCTATATCGGCCAGCCGCGCGGTCAGCGCACGATGGCCAGCGCCTGAGCATGCGCCCGCCCCGCACGGCCGATCAGCCCGGATAGGGTTCGACCGTGCGGGCTGCCCGCAAAGTGGTTCCCCACCAGGTCAATTGGTTCAGCATGCGGTCGCACGCGTCGATCGCGGCGTTGTCGTCGGTCATGCCGGTCTTGTCGAAGCGGCGTTTGGCCTGGGCGAAGCTCACCGATTCGCGCACCGACACCATGTGCAGTTCCGCGACCACCTGACGCAACTGCTCGACCGCGCGCAACCCACCCGACAGACCGCCGTAGGACACGAACCCGATCGGCTTGGCCCGCCACTCGTGCTTGGCGCTGTCGAGCGCGGTCTTCAGCGAAGCCGGGTACCCGTGGTTGTACTCGGAGGTGACGGCGACGAACGCGTCCGCCGCGGCCAACCTGGCCCGAAATGCCTCGACCTCCGCCGTTTCGGTGAGGTCGACAGGCAGCGCCAGATCGAGCAGATCGAGCACCCCCACCTCGAATTCCGGCCGCTCGCCCAGCGCGGTGACCAGCCAGCCCGCCACCACGGGCGCGAATCGCTCGGGGCGCGTACTGGCGACGATGATCTCCAACCGCAGCGGTGCGTTCATGCCGCCGAGCTTATCGACACCGCACTCCCCCCTGATCCGCCCCGCTCGACCGATCAGGCAAGATAGAGGGCAGTCGTGCAGAGCTCATGGGGGCGCGGGGTTGTGAACTGCTCGAGGGAACTCGGGTGAACGTAAGTATCCGTTTGCGAATCTGACTGACTCGGGGGTCTGAAGTTGGCTGAGTGGACCAGGCACAAGCAGCTCGGGGTAACCCCTCCGGCGGTTTCTCGCGACGGCCGAGCGGCTGATTCGGCCGCTGTCAGGGCCGGGTGAGCAGGCGCATGACGACGTTTCAGATCCCCGACGGTTGGACCGCCCAAGCGTACCGGTTCGCGTTGGATCCCACCCCGTCACAGGAACGTGCAATCCGCTCCCATTGCGGGGCAGCACGATTCGCACACAATCACATGCTCGCGCTGGTGAAAGCCGTCATCGATCAAAGGTCCTCAGAGCGTTCCTATGGTGTGCCCGACAACGAGATGACCCCTGTGCTCGGCTGGAGTCTGGCGGCGTTGCGTAAGAAGTGGAACACCCGCAAGAACACGGTCGCACCGTGGTGGGCAGAGAACTCCAAAGAGGCATACAACAGTGGATTAGACGGCCTCGCACGAGGATTGAACGCATGGTCCGCGTCGAGAAGCGGTGTGCGAGCAGGCGCCAAAATCGGGTTCCCTCGTTTCAAGCCCAAGCATCGGGTGGTGAACTCGGTCCGGTTCACCACCGGCGCAATCCGAGTGAACCTCGACCGACACCACGTCACACTGCCAGTACTCGGCACGATCCACACCCACGAATCGACCCGTAAGTTGGCACGCCGTATCGAGGCGGGAACCGCACGCATTCTGTCCGCGACAGTCAAATACGACGGTCAACACTGGTACTGTACGTTCGCAGTGATCGTGGAAGGCAAACACGGTGGCGACCGAGCTCGCCGATCACCGCATCCGGTGGTGGGTGTCGATGTCGGAGTGAAAGACCTGCTGGTCGTCGCAGCAGCGGACGGCACCGAGATAGAGCGCGTGCCGGCACCGAAACCGCTGACCGCCGCGCAAACGAGGCTGCGGGTGTTGCAACGCAAAGCCGCACGGCAGCAGGGTCGTTGGGACCAGACAACCGAATCCCGCCAGGACCCGTCGAAGCGGTGGGTGCGCACCCAAGCTCGCATCGCGAAAACCCATGCTCGTGTAGCGAACATCCGCCGCAACGAGCTCCACGCCGCCACCACCAGACTCGCTCGCAACCACGACGTGATCGTGGTCGAAGACCTCAACGTCGCTGGAATGTCTCGCCGTGGCGGTGCCTACAAGCAGGGGTTGAACCGGGCGATCGGTGACGCCGCGCTCGGCCGGATACGAACCTTGCTCGGCTACAAGACCACCTGGAACCAGGCACGGCTCGTCACTGCGGATCGCTGGTTTCCTTCTACTCGAACATGTTCGCGCTGTCAGGCGATAACCAAGCTGACGTTGCGTGACCGTGTCTATCACTGTCGTAATGGGTGTCCGCCGATTGATCGGGATACCAATGCGGCGATCAACCTCGCCCGCCTCACTCTTCAGGTAACGGGTCGCACGTGATTATCGGACGTTGGCAGTTGGTGGAGACGTTGGGGACACCGCAGACTTGGTCGATGTTGACCGCGGGCACTACGCCGCGTGAGTGGGCGTCGTATCAGCGGGCGATTCCGGCTCGGCTGCAGCCTTTGATCGCGGCCGCGCATGATACGGGGGCGCCGGTGGAGGAGGTGCTGCCGAAGTCGCGTAATCCATGGTCGGAGTTGCGGTTTCGTGCTGTGCCGGTGCTGTGGCCCGGTTCCTCCGCGCATGCGGTGAAGGTGTGGGTCGGGCCGGAGGTGCCGCGGGACGAACTGCGCGTCGCACCGTTCCAGGTCGACGCGCGCGCCCGCGTGATGCGCACCCATCCCGCCGGGCTCGGGCCCCATTTCGGTTCGGCACCGGTCGAATACAGCGGTGCCGAGCCGTTCCAGCGTATCGAGCGTTTCGATCAGGCCCTGGAATTCGTTGCCACGATGTACCGTTCGGACCCACGGAGCCGATGGTCGGGAGTCGCCACCGTGCACTCGCGGATCGGCCCGCGTTCGCTGTTGGTGGCCGCGCGCAACGGCAGCGGCGACCAGCAGCGGTTCGCGTGGCGTGGGGTCGCCGTCGATGTCACCGACAGCATTGCCCCACAACACAAGTCGTTCGAGGCCGCGACGCTCGAGTTGCTGCGCGAATCCCGGCCCGGCCTGTATCTGGTCATCCTCGACACCGCGCAGGTTCGCGCGGTGCGATGGGTCACCGAGCCGATGCCGGGCCTGACGTGGCGCGGGGTCGACGAGCGAACCGTCCCGCATCCCGACGACCGGCCGAGGATCGCCGCACTGCGCGCCGAGGTACTGGCCGGTGCCACGCACGCCGGGTTGAGCGGATTGCGGCTGGCGGCCGAGGCGGGTGGCTGGCTCACCGTCGACGTCGAGGTGTCACCGCTGCCAAGCGGCGGCGCGGCACCTGCCTTCATGCTCGCGCAGTTGCAGGTCACCGCGCCGCCGGGATGATCAGGGCAGTTCGAAGGGCAGCGATACCCCGGCGTGCACGCGGCAGCGCTCGCAGGTGTCGGTGCCGTCTACCGCGGTGATCGCGCGACGCATGAGCTCCTTGAACGGTCCGAGGTTCTTCTTGAACTCGGCGAACACGTCGACCGCGTGCACTCCGGCGCCCTCTTCGAGGCCGGCGTCCAAGTCGGTGACGAGAGCGACCGCGGCGTAGCACATTTCGAGTTCGCGGGCGAGGACGGCTTCGGGGTGTCCGGTCATGTTGACCAGGTCCCAGCCCTGCCCGGCGAACCAGCGACTCTCGGCGCGGGTGGAGAAACGCGGGCCCTGCACCACGACCATCGTGCCGGAATCCTCGACCCGGAGCTCACCGCCCGACTTCACTGTGTCCGATGGCGGTGCTCCCGAGGGCCCTGCGTGGTCACGCTTCGCTACCGCCTCCGGGCCCGCCGCTCGCACCGCCGCGGCGCGCAGGTCGTCGCAGTAGGGATCGGCGAAGGAGACATGGACGCCGCCACCGTCGAAGTAGGTCTGCGGCCGCCCCGAGGTCCGGTCGACGAGCTGATCCGGCACCGCCACGGTGCCCGGACCCCAATCGGCGCGCAGGCTGCCGACCGCGCACGGCGCGAATACCCGGCGTACCCCGAGCGCGCGCAGCGCCCACATATTCGCCTGGTAGGGCAGGGTGTGGGGCGCGAACTCGTGCTGCTTGCCGTGCCGCGGCAGGAAGGCGACGGCACGGCCTTCGACCTCCCCGATCGCGACCGGCGCACTCGGCGCGCCATACGGTGTGTCGACCTCGACGTGCACCGCGTCGTGGTCGAAGAAGTCATAGAAACCGCTGCCGCCGATGACGGCGAGTGCGGGCCGGGGAAGCGAACTCATAGCGCCGATTCTTCCGCCAGGGCCGACCGCACGCAGCACCGGGGACCTGTCATCTGACAATTCCACCGCGAAACTGTACCCTAGGGGGGTATTAGTTCGCCACGCGAGCTACCAGGCAGGCGAGGAGACCTTCGGTGACAACACCCACCCCCGACACCGCGACCGGCGACGAGCACGCGGGCCACGCAGGCCACGGCTACATCACCGCCAAGGACGACTACCTCAAGCGACTTCGCCGCATCGAGGGCCAGTCGCGCGGGCTCCAGCGGATGGTCGAAGAGGAGAAATACTGCATCGACATCCTCACCCAGGTCTCCGCCATGACCAAGGCGCTGCAGGCCGTCGCGATGGGGCTGCTCGAGGACCACATCTCGCACTGCGTCGTCGATGCCGCGGTGGCCGGTGGACCCGAGGCCGAAGCAAAGATCAAAGAGGCCACCGACGCGATCGCACGACTCGTACGGTCCTGAGCCCCGAGCGCTGGCTCAGTCAACGTTTCGCGGACTGTCCGCACACGACCGGAGGTTCGGCTAGCCGGCCACCCGCATATCGGTCCACCGGTTGCCCGACTCGTCGAGCACGAGGTCGGCGAACAGCAGCCCTGACTTGCCGGGCGGCAGCGGCGGCGCCAGATCGCGGCCGTCCGGGCCGAGGATCCTGGCCACCCCACCACCGCCGCTGAGCAGCAGATGGTGCGGCGAACGCGCGTCGACGACCGACCAGCCGGTCATCGGCACCAGCGCCGTCGGCGCGATCACCACGACCCCGCCCTCGCGCGCGTACTGCTCGGCGACCGTGCTGTTCACCGCGACCACGACGTCGTCGCCGACCTCGTGATACACGGTGAATCCAGAGAACGCGGCAACGTGGACCTGCTCCCGCCACAGGTCCACGCGCCGGTCCGGGCACAGATGATCGGCTCCCCCCAGGACGCCGACCCGGCCCAGTTCGGTGTGGTAAACCACCGACGGCGCCACACCGTCGGCGAAGACTTCACGTTCCAGTGGCGTCGGCCGTTGCTTGCGAGCCACCCGCACCTGTCCGTCCGGGCCGATCATCGCCTGCGCCATGTAGATCTCGTCGCCGGCCCGCTCGGCGAACCCGAGCACCACCCGCACCCGCGCCCACTGCGCCGCGTCCGCGATGGCAGCCATCTCGGCGCCATCCCTGGTCATCGAGTTGGCGAGATATCGCGACTGGAACTCCGACCCCCAGTCCACCGAGTTCAGCCACAACCACCACGGATACCCGGGCAGAAAGACCTCAGGGAACGCGACCAGCTGGGCCCCACCGGCGCCGGCGTCCTCGATGAAACCTATCGTCTGCGCGACACCGGCGGGCAGATGCAGCCACGCAGGCTCGGCCTGCACCGCCGCCGCCCTGATCTGAATCGGCATCGTGATCGCTCCTCGCACCGCACTGGTCCAACGAAATCCAGTGTGATGCCGCAGCGTTCGTGTCTACAGTCCTACCGCGCCAAGCCTCTGACAATCGGCGCCACGTTGGTCAGCCGATGTGCGACTGCCGATATTCGCCGGGCGTCATCCCGGTTTCCCGCTGGAACACGCGGTAGAAGTGCCGTTCCGAGGCGAATCCCGAGGCGAACGCGACCGCCGCGGGCGGGTGGCTGCTGTTGCCGGCCAACAGTTTCTGCGCATGCGTCACTCGCAAGCTGCGCAGGGTGGTACCGAGGCTGTCGCCGGTGCCGTCGAAGATTCGAAAAAGCGTGCGGCGCGAGATGTGGCAGGCTGCCGCGACCTCATCAACGGTCAATTCCGGGTCGGTGCAGCGCTTCCGGAGGTAGACCAGGACGTGTTCGCGGCTGAGCGCCTCGGCGGGCGCCTCGGTAGGTTCGCTCCCCGCGGCGAGCAGCACCGCCGAGCCGAGGAGGTCGAGCGCGCTGCGGGCCAGGATGTCGGCCTGCGCGGGCGATTGCGCGCGGACTCGGGCGAGCTCACGAAAGTAGGTGGCCACCACACCCGCCGGACTGCCCGGAGCAATCACGGTAGCCGTCGGTATGCGGACCTCACCGAGCCCCGGCCGCAGGCGGAGCAGCCGTGTCGGCACTCGCACGAGCACCTGCTCGTAGGACACACTGTCGTGCCAGAGCGAGGGCCGCGCGGTATCGAGAAACGTCATCTCACCCGGCTTCAGCAACACTGAGCGGCCGTCCTGCGTGAGTCTGGCCTGACCTGCGACTTGAATGCTGACCAGCAGGTATTCCTCGTCCGCGCAGGCTACATGCGTCTTGGTACGCCGGAATTCCTGATTTCCACCCGCGAGCGCGGTCAGCGAGAAGTCGGCAGCACCGGGCAACGCACTGCTGGTGAGCCTGCCGAACGTGGGTGCGTCCAACGTGGGATCGAGCGCGAGTGGGAAATACGTCTTCGTCATCAACGCTTCCCACTGCTCGAACTCCGCGCTGCGCGGTGTCGGCGCCGAGAACTCCAGCGTCGTCGCTTCGTTCGCCACAGGCGCCTCCGGAAACGAGAGTCAGGCATGCCGTCCCCGCGGCATCGCCCAAAGAATACCCTCGAATGCAATTGCAAATGCAATTTCATTTATCCCCTGAACAGGGAGAACCTCTCTGCGCAAGCCCCTTTCAGTACCCTCCGATACGAGTGCCGCAGGCCGATCGCGACACGGTCGCCGCACTCCACCACACCACCGGCGCCGAACTCGAGGTCGGCCTCGAACAGCTGAGGTGGTTCTCAGGCCCCCGCGAGTCCGGCGCGCACCGGCTCGCGCCGCACGACCCGACCGCTGGACCCCCGAAGTGGCTGCAAGCGCTCGCCGCGCGGCACAGCAGGCGCGGCCATGCGTACCGTGCGGCCGAGGTCGAGATCGGCGTAGAGCAGGCCCTCCTGGCCTTCGGCGAGTGGTGTGGCGAGTTCGAGCCCACCGGGTCCGAAGATCCGCGAGACCCCGCCACCGCCACGGAGCAGGCGTCGCTCGGGCGAACGCGCGTCGACGACCTCCCAGCCCGCCACGGGCACGACCGCGACGGGCGCGATGACGTGGGTCGACCCGTCCATCGCGTAGCGGACACTGGCGGCGGTGTTGAGATCGGGCCCCCACTCCTTGCCCTCCCCGTAGTACACGGTGAAGCCCGACCACGCCGACACGTGGATCTGCTCGCGCTGTTCGTGCATCTGTCCGCGCAGGTCCGCGCGGAGATGATCGGCGCCGCCGAGCACGCCGATCCGGCCGTGCACGGTGTCGCGGACCAGCGGTCCCCCACCCGGCGAGACACTGAAGACAGTGCGCTCGAGCCCGGTCGGTTCAGCCTTGCGAGCGACGGCGATGGTGCCGTCGGCATCGATCAAGGCCTGAGACATGAAGACCTCGCGTCCGGCCCGCTCGGCGAAGCCGATCGAGACGTGCAGGCCCTTGCGGCGGGCCGCGTACGCGATGGCGCGCAGTTCGGGGCCGTCGGCGGTCAGCGCGTTGGCCAGGTACCTGGCCAGGAATTCCTCACCCCAATCGACCGAATTAAGCCACATCCACCACGGAAATCCGGGCAGGAACGTCTCCGGAAAAGCGATCAGTTGCGCGCCGCCACGTTCGGCCGACTCGATATATTCGATTGTCTGTTCGACTCCGGCGGACAGATTCAACCATTTCGGCTCGGCCTGCACCGCTGCCACGCGTACCCGACTCATCGTGCCCCCTTGTCGCTCAACCAGTGAAGAGTGTTCAATTCACTCTCTCGCAGAATGGCGCGATACAAACTGTCATCCTGTGCCAGCCGACTGACGGTCTGTGCCAATCCGCCGTTTACGGTCGGAAATCCGTTTCAGCGCGCGCAATTCGGGTTCGCTGCAACCTCAACATGAGTCTTGCTAAGAGTTTGGCGAAGCGGCGGCCATTCTTCAAGAGGGTGCCTGCATCGGGCAGTCCAATACGGCCACGCCACTCCGACGTCGAACCAGTCGGGAAAGGGGGCCTGACGATGGACAGTCTTGCGATGAAAGGTGGGATCAGATAGACAGCGCACTCGTCGCGATCATCCGGAATTCGCCGGGGGTCATCCCCGTCTCCATCCGGAAGGCACGGAAGAAATGGCGTTCGGAGGCGAAGCCTGACGCGAGCGCGACTGTCGCCGTCGCCCGGCCGGGATAGCGGGCGAGCAGCGTGCGCGCGCATTCCACCCGCATGCGCCGCAGCACGGCACTGAGCCCGTCCTCCACGTCACCGAACAGCCGGTACAGCGTTCGTCGCGACACCAGACAGGCTCGCGCGATGTCGTCGATCGTCAGGCTCGGGTCGGCGCATCTGGTCCGCATGAAAGCGAGCACCTGCTCGCGCGACAGCGCCTCCGCGGGCTCACCCGACGGGATGTCCCCCGAGGCCAGCCGGACCGCGGAGGCGAGCAGTTTGACACCGCTGTCGGCCAGCACGGTCGCGTGGCCAGGGGCGCTCTCCTGGATGCGGGCAAGATCGCGGAAGAATCCGGCGACCACACCGCCCGCGCTGTCGGCGGTGACCGTCACTGCGGTCGGCAACGGGGTATTACTACCGGAGCCCAGCTGTTGACGCAGAACCTCGAGTGGTGTCTGCACGACGACCTGCGCCCATGGAGCGCCCAGGTCCCAGTGATACGGGCGAGAGGTGTCGTAGAAGACCATGTCGCCGGGCCGCACCAACGCCACCCGACCGTCCTGGTGCAGCAATCCCGAACCCTCGGTGAGGATGGAGACCAGGAGGAATTCGCCCTCGGTCTTCGCGATTCCGCGGGTGGTGCGGCGGATGCGCTGGGCGCCCGCGCTGATCGTCGACAGATCGAAGCCGGGCTGGCTGGTGCGTTCGATCCGGCCGTGGAAGGCACCGTCATCGCAGGGGTCGACCATCAGCGGGACATAGCTCTCCGAGAGCAGCGACTCCCATTCGGCAAAAGATTCGCTGCTTCCGGCACGGGTCTCCGCAACCTCCACGCCAACCACCTCGCTCCCTATCCGAACCGAACAGCAAACAGTTGGCGTCGCACAATCGGCGGGCTCGCCCTGCACCGAGCCTGCCAGATCGACCGACTCGTTTCCATCGAATGTTTCCGAACGGGATGGTTGACCGTCATCGGAACGGCATCTAGCACTGTCAATTGCAGCGGATATCCAGCCCGAGTATTTCAAGGTGAATACTCCATGTGAGGCATATCACTCCATGAGGTGGAGCGTCCGTCGTCAGCCGACGTGGGTGCCGGAACGAGCAACTACTCGGTACTCACCCGGTGTCATACCGGTCGCAGCCTGGAACGCACGATAGAACTGCCGCTCGGTGGCGAATCCCGACGCGGTCGCCACTGCCGCCACCGAGCGGAAATCGGCCGCCGCGAGCAACACCCTGGCCCGTTCCAGCCGCATTCCGCGCAAGACAGCGCCGAGTCCGCCCTCGAACTCCGCGACCACCCGATAGAGCGTGCGCCGCGACACGCCGCAGGCGTCCGCGATCCGGTCGATGGTCAACCCGGGGTCGGTGAAGTTGGCACGCAAATAGTCGAGCACCTGCTGGCCGTTCACCGCCGCGATCTGCGCCCGCCCGGGTCGCCCGCCCGACGCGATGGTGGCCGCCGCACCGAGTAGGTCGATTCCGCTGCCCGCGAGCACTGCCGCCGCCGCCGGATCTGTGCTGTGCAGTTGGGCGACCCGCTGGAAGAATCTGGCCAGCATGAGCCCGACGCCGCCCTCGCCGATAACCGTCCCGGCAGGCAGGAGGTCGTCACGGACCCCGAGATAGTCGACGACCTGCTGCCGGGGCACCCGGATGGTGAGATCCTCGATCATGCCGTCCGAGCGCCACAGGATCGGCTGCGAGGTGTCGTAGAAGATCATCGCGCCCTGCGTCAGCTCGACGCGGTTTCCCGCGTGCTCCACCTGGGCACGCCCCGCCAGTACGACGCTACCGATGACATGCAAATCGTCGGCCCTGGCGATGTGCCGTCGCGTCCGGCGCAATTCGTGCCCCTCGGCAACCACTGTGCCCACGGAGATATCGCCGAAGTCGGCCGACCTGATCCGCCCCTCGAACGCGCGCGGCACGGTCGGCGCGATCGACACCTCGGTAATCGCACCGGCGACCAGCTGCTCCCAGTACCCGAACGCGTCCGGCACCGCGATCCGATCGGTCGAGCAGATCTCGGGGAAACCCTCGAACGCCGTCATCGCCCGATCTCGCTATTCCACCGCAGCAGGGCGCAGGCTCGCCCGCTCGTGCGGCCCGTCGGACTCCCACCGATTGAGGCGCCTGCTGTCGACGAATACCATTTCGTCCGGCCGCAATTCGGCCATTCGGCTGCCCTGTGTGAGCTGGCCTCGAAACGACGGCTCCGGACTGATCGGCTCAATTGTTACGGGCACGTAAGTGTTCGACATGACCGCATCCCATCATCGATCGCCGCGGCCGAGGAGGTATCCCACGAGAGAAATCTAGCATTGCTACGACTACCACACCGATATCGTGAGCACCACCACCGAAAACCAGCACAGTTACAAAGAAGTCGCCTTCTTTCTATTGGCCGAAAACTGTCTCGAACAATATCGAATCGCCACTCGGCTTATGTGATGCCACAACGAGAACAGATATGCCAATCAATCGCCGCAGCAGCCGCCTTCGGGTGTGGGCACAGTTCTGGTTTCGCGAGTTTGAATGTTGCGGGCGGCGAGGTCGGCGTCGGCGGGGTAGTCGACGGCGATCAGGCTCAGCCCGTGAGCGGGGGCGACGGTGACCGAGCTGGAGCGTTCGGTTTCGGCGAGCAGGGTCGTGGTCCATTCGGGGGTGCGCCTGCCCTCACCGACCGCTAGAACGGCGCCGACGAGGCTGCGCACCATCGACCAGCAGAAGGCGTCGGCGCTGACGTAGGCGGTGAGCAGGTCGCCGTCGCGTTCCCAGTCGAAGCGCTGGAGTTCGCGGATGGTGGTGGCGCCCTCGCGTCTGCGGCAGAAGGCGGCGAAATTGTGCAGGCCCAGCAGGTTTCGGGACGCGGCCCGCATGGCCTCGAGGTCGACGCCGGGCTTGCACGGCACCACACCGCGCCCCTGCAACGGCTGCGCGCCGTAGGGGGCGGTGGTGAGCCGGTAGGCGTAGTGGCGGCGCATCGCGGAGAAGCGGGCGTCGAATTCGGGCGGTGCGGTGCGGATTTCGGTGATCCGGACGTCCTTGGGCAGGAACTTGGCCATGCGGTACATCAACTTGTCGGCGTCGAATTCGGCCACCGTGTCGAAGTGCGCGACCTGACCTTCGGCGTGCACGCCCGCGTCGGTACGCCCGGCGACCGTCAGCACGATCGGCTCACGCAACACCTTCGACAGCGACTCCTCCAGCACTCCCTGCACCGTGCGTAACCCCGGCTGACGTGCCCAGCCGATGAAATCGGTGCCGTCGTAACTGATCCCGAGCCGCACCCGAGTCGACGTCTCATCCATCGCAACCTCCCGAAATCACGCGCAGAAAGAGCCGAGCCCGCCACCCACGAAGGGTGACGGGCTCGGCAGAACTCCTGAGAATCAGGCGTCCTTCTTGTCCTCGGTGGCCTCGTCGGCGGCCGGGGCGTCAGCCACGGTCTCGTCGGCGACGGTCTCCTCGACGACCTCAGCGGCCGGAGCCTCTTCGGTCTTCTGCGAAGCGGCGACACGACGGGCCCGATCGGCCTCGTTGGTCACGGTCTTCTCGCGAACGAGCTCGATGATGGCCATCGGCGCGTTGTCACCCTTGCGCGGCAGCGCCTTGGTGATACGCGTGTAGCCACCCTCGCGACCCTCGAACGAGGGGCCGATGTCGGCGAACAGGACGTGGACGACGTCCTTGTTGCGGATGTCCTTCATGACCTCACGACGGTCGGCAAGGCTGCCGGCCTTCGCCTTGGTGATGATCTTCTCGGCGTAGGGACGCACCGCCTTGGCCTTGGCCTCGGTGGTCGTGATCCGACCGTGCTCGAAAAGCGCCGTGGCCAGGTTGGCGAAGATCGCCTTCTGGTGCGACGCCGAGCCGCCGAACCGGCGGCCCTTCTTGGGCTTGGGCATTGTGGGTTTCTCCTGGGCGTATTAAAGCTGTTCGGTTTCGGCGTAGTCCTGCTCGCCGCCGTCGGTATCACTGAACGTGCCGCTGTCGCTCCACGTTCCGGTGCTCGCGTCGTAACCCACCACGGAGGACGGGTCGAACGACGCCGGGCTGTCCTTGAGCGAGAGGCCGAGCGTGTGCAGCTTGACCTTCACCTCGTCGATGGACTTCTGGCCGAAGTTGCGGATGTCGAGCAGGTCCGACTCGGTACGGGCGACAAGCTCGCCCACCGTGTGCACACCCTCGCGCTTGAGGCAGTTGTAGGACCGGACGGTGAGGTCCAGGTCCTCGATCGGCAGACCGAAGGAGGCGATGTGATCCGCCTCGGCCGGGCTGGGGCCGATCTCGATGCCCTCGGCTTCGACGTTGAGCTCACGGGCCAGGCCGAAGAGCTCGACCAGGGTCTTACCGGCCGAAGCCAGCGCGTCCCGGGCCGTGATGGAGTTCTTGGTCTCCACGTCGAGGATGAGACGGTCGAAGTCGGTGCGCTGCTCGACACGGGTGGCCTCGACCTTGTAGGTCACCTTGAGCACCGGGGAGTAGATCGAATCCACCGGGATCCGGCCGATTTCCGCGCCGGTCGCCTTGTTCTGCACGGCGGGCACGTAACCGCGACCCCGCTCGACGACGAGCTCGATCTCGAGCTTGCCCTTGTCGTTGAGGGTGGCGATGTGCATGTCCGGGTTGTGCACGATGACGCCGGCGGGCGGGACGATGTCACCGGCGGTGACGGTGCCCGGGCCCTGCTTACGCACGTACATGGTGACCGGCTCGTCCTCTTCGGAGGACACGACCAGACCCTTGAGGTTCAGGATGATGTCGGTGACATCTTCCTTCACGCCGGGAACGGTGGTGAACTCGTGCAGGACGCCGTCGATGCGGATGCTCGTGACCGCGGCCCCCGGGATGGAGGACAGCAGGGTACGACGCAGCGAGTTGCCGAGGGTGTAACCGAAGCCCGGCTCGAGGGGTTCGATGGTGAACTTCGAGCGGTTCTCCGCCACAACCTCTTCGGTCAGTGTCGGACGCTGGGAAATCAGCATGAGGATCTACTTCCTGTTCAGGGCATCCGCTATTTGATGCCTCGTCAGTGATTGCGGGGGCCGCCGCGTGGCGACCCCCACCGTTAAGCGATTACTTCGAGTAGTACTCGACGATGAGCTGTTCCTGCAGCGGCACATCGATCTGCGCGCGCTCGGGCAGCTGGTGCACCAGGATGCGCAGGCGGCCGGGGACGACCTGCAGCCAACCGGGAACCGGACGGTCGCCGACGGTCTCGCGAGCCACCTGGAACGGCAGCGTCGGGAGCGACTTCTCCTTGACATCGATGATGTCGTACTGGGAGACCTGGTAGCTGGGGACGTTCACCTTGACACCGTTGACGATGAAGTGACCGTGGCTGACCAGCTGACGGGCCTGACGACGGGTACGAGCCAGACCGGCGCGGTACACGACGTTGTCCAGACGAGCCTCGAGCAGACGGAGCAGGTTGTCGCCGGTCTTACCCTTGAGGCGGTTGGCCTCTTCGTAGTAACGACGGAACTGCTTCTCCATGACGCCGTACGAGAAGCGAGCCTTCTGCTTCTCCTGCAGCTGCATGAGGTACTCGGATTCCTTGATCCGCGCGCGGCCGTGCTGGCCGGGCGGGTAAGGACGACGCTCGAACGCCTGGTCGCCTCCGACGAGGTCGACGCGCAGACGACGCGACTTGCGGGTGATGGGGCCTGTATAACGTGCCATTTGTTATCTGTTCCTTTCCCGCTTTAGACGCGACGCCGCTTGGGCGGACGGCAGCCGTTGTGCGGCTGCGGAGTGACATCGGAGATCGAGCCCACTTCCAGGCCTGCGGCCTGCAGCGAACGGATCGCGGTCTCGCGGCCCGAACCCGGGCCCTTCACGAACACGTCGACCTTCTTGACGCCGTTCTCCTGCGCCTTGCGGGCAGCGTTCTCGGCAGCGAGCTGCGCGGCGAACGGGGTGCTCTTACGCGAACCCTTGAAACCGACGTGACCCGACGACGCCCACGAGATGACATTGCCCTCGGGGTCGGTGATCGAGACGATGGTGTTGTTGAACGTGCTCTTGATGTGCGCGTGGCCGTGCGGGATGTTCTTCTTATCCCGGCGACGCGACTTCTGAGTCTTCTTCGGGCCAGCGGCCCGGCTCTTCGGAGGCATACGCTATCCCTACTTCTTCTTGCCGGCGACGGTCTTCTTCGGACCCTTGCGCGTACGCGCGTTGGTCTTGGTGCGCTGACCACGAACGGGCAGGCCACGACGGTGGCGGATGCCCTGGTAGCAGCCGATCTCGATCTTGCGGCGAATATCGGCCTGAACCTCGCGGCGCAGGTCACCTTCGACCTTGTAGTCCGAGGCTTCGATGTAATCGCGAAGCTTCGACAGGTCGTCGTCGCTGAGATCCTTGGAGCGCAGGTCCGGGCTGACGCCCGTCTCGGCCAGGATCTGGGTGGCGCGGGTGCGCCCGATTCCGAAAATGTAGGTCAGCGCGATCTCCATGCGCTTTTCGCGCGGGAGATCAACGCCCATCAGACGTGCCATGTGGCAGGTTCCTTAATGGTTGCGGAGGTCTGCTCCCCGTCCGTCCCCCCGTGTAAGAAATGGGGGCACCGGCCTCCGTGCCGGTGGATGGCGCGCACACGTGCGTACGCGCTGGATCTGGGAGTTCTTCTTTCGGTCAGTCCGATCAGACGATCGGTGCCCGGTGGTGCTGCATAGAACGGCCCCTCGGCAAGCCTCGGGAACGCTGTCTCAGCCCTGACGCTGCTTGTGGCGCAGGTTGTCGCAGATCACCATGACCCGACCATGACGGCGGATCACCTTGCACTTCTCGCAGATCTTCTTGACGCTCGGATTAACCTTCACGTCAGTCCAATCTTGTATTGGTCCACACAGGTGGTGTGAACACAGTTTTTCCCCAGCCAGAGGACTGGGGAAGTCTGGTGTGCGCCCCGTTGCCGGGACACTGTGCGACGCCGCGCGCCGGTAGGGCTCGCGACGCCGTCAGGCATCACTTGTAGCGGTAGACAATCCGGCCGCGTGAGAGGTCGTACGGCGACAGCTCGACGACCACGCGGTCTTCCGGAAGGATACGAATGTAGTGCTGCCGCATCTTTCCGCTGATGTGCGCGAGAACCTTGTGACCGTTCTCGAGCTCGATCCGGAACATCGCATTGGGCAGCGGCTCGACAACTCGACCCTCGACCTCGATGGCCCCGTCTTTCTTCGCCATATCCTCCGCGATCCCGGTTACGCTCAACCTGAGTTTGATGGCCGTCCGCGTGTGTAATGTCAACCAAGAGCCTGTCGACATGCATGCGAACAGTCGGCGCATAGGTGCACCGCCGCTCTAGCTTACCGGGCCGGGCGGCCAGAGGCAAAAGTGCCCCGAACCGTACACCTCGATCGAGCCTGCCGCTGCGCTATCCACACTGCCGCTGCGCTCTATCCCCAGCCCGATCCGGAGCAATGAGGCGCCCACCACGTCGATGGGGTTGTCGCGTAAACTCACCGGCGTCGGAGAAGTGGGTCGATCAGATCGGGGGACCCTGGTGAGCGAGGCGTGCCGGTGAGCCGCAACAACGACAGCCTCCCCATGCTGCCGCCGTGGCTGTCGGAGAGCGACGTCACACAGGTCGGTTACGAGGCTCCGGTCGAGAACCTGCCGCAGGACGACGAGATCGATGAGGCACCCAAACGCCGCCGCTTCATGGGCCGTGGTGACGATGCCGCGCGCAAGGACAAGGGCAGGCGCCGCCGCAAGGACCGTGAGTCCGAGGAAGAGGCCGCCCAGCAGCAGCCCGCACGGCCTGCCGAGCCCGTCGACCAGCGCCGCCATGCCGAGCCGAACCAGTCCGGTTCCGGCTGGGCCACCCCGCAGCAGCCCGCGAACCCGCTGATTCCCGGCCCCTCCCACCAGCAGCCGCGCGGCGAAGAACAGCCACGTCAGCAGCCCACCTACGACCAGCCGCCCCATCAGTCCGGCCGCGAGCAGCAGCCGACCCAGGGCCAGGGCTCGTACCAGCAGCCGATCCAGGGCCAGGGGTCGTTCCAGCAGCCGACCCGCGAGCAGTCCCCACAGCAGCAGGCAAACCGCGAGCCGCAGGCGGGGCAGTATCAGCAGCCGCACCAGCAGGCTGCCCAGAACCCCCTGGCGCCGCCGACCAGCGCGCCGCCGTCATCGACGGATCCGGCGCCGCGGCCGGATACCCACGGCCAGATCCCCGGGCCTTCGGCTGCGGATCCGGCACCGTGGGCAGGCGGCCAGGCCTCCTCGACCAGTTCGGCCCCTTGGTCGACGGGTCAGCCACCGGCGAATCCCGCGCTGCCTTCGGCCGGCGCGCCGCTTCCGCCTTCGCCCACCAGCGGGCATCCGCACGCGGGTCCGGCCACACCCGCGCCGAGCACCGAGGCGGCGGATCACGCCGCGAACGCACTCCCGACGCGCACACCGGCACCGCCGTCGAACGGCTTCACCCCGCTCGGCCCGAACCAGCAGCGCCCCGACCTTCCCCCGCCCCCTCCCCTGCCGGACCCGCCAGCGCGGCCGACCCAGGCCCCACCACGCCTGACCGTCCCGCCGCAGCCGACCGCCGCCGAGCCGCGGCCGGCCACCTCGGACCGGGAAGTCGAGCAGGCAGGCCACACGGCACCCCAACCGGTGCCGCCTCGCGACGAAGTCGGACAACCCACCACCGACACGCCGTCGACCTCCGCGCACCGTGCGGCCGAGTTGGAATCGCCGCCGGCGCCGTCGTTCCAGGAGGCCGAGCAGGCCACGCCGTCTCGCGAGGCCGCCAACGACGTGCCCGAATCGGCCACGGCGACAACACCAGCACCCGCCGCGGAGCCCCCCGCATCGCAGACGACCGGTGCGCGTCATTCGGCTGTCGGATCGATGCCCGACGAGGACGCCCCCGCGAACACCGCAGTAGATTCGCAGCCTGGACCCGCGCAGGCAGGCCCCCGGGCCCCGCAGGCCACCAGCGAGTCGGCACCGCAGCGCCACGCAGCGCAGACGCCGCCGAATTACTCGACTCCCGAAGCATCCCCGGAGGCGGGACGTTCGGATGCCCGATCCCCGCATGCCGCAGGCGAATCCGCGCCACCGCACGGGTCGCCTTACAGCTCCGGCGAAGCCGGTGTTCCGCAGCGGGCGCCGGGTACCGAGCAGCGGTCGCCGTACGCGTCCGGCGAGAACGTGCCGCCTCCGGCTTATCCTGCGACGCAATACAACTCGGTTCCCGGCGATCCCACGCCGGTCGCGCCGATGCACGCGCCGGATGGGCGGACCGAGGTCTACCGGTCCGATGATCCTCGACTGCAAAGCGGTGAGGCGAGCGGGCAGGGTGGCGCGCAAACCGGTTACCGCTCGGGTGAATTCGTGCAGGCGGCCGACGCCGCGTCGCCGTATCCCCGCCCGGACGGCACCCCCGCCCAGCACCAGCAGCCCGACGGTCTGCCCACATACGGACCCGATGGCGTCGCCCAGCGACCCGACGGTGCGGCACCGCAGTATCGGCCCGACGCCGCTCCCCCGCAGCACCCCGACGGCGCACCGGCGCAGCAGTATCGGCCCGACGGCTCCCCTGCTCCGCAGTACCAGCAGCCGAATCAGGGGATGCCGCAACAGTTCCCCCCGAACGGTCCGGCCCAGCAGTACCAGCACCCCAACGGCCCCGGCCAGCAGTTCCAGCCCGACGGCACCCCCGCGCAGCAGTACCAGCAGCCCAACGCGGCCGCGCAGCAGTACCAGCAGCCGGGCAACTACCAGCAGGGCCAGCAGCAGCCATACGGCCAACCCGGTTGGGGCGCACAGCCACAGGGCTACCAGCCCTCGCTCGACGATGTCCCGGTCAAGCGGGCCAAGAAGGCTCCGGGCAGCGGTTGGCGCAAGGCCGTGCACCACGCGTCCGGCGGTGCGATCAACCCGGGCATGTCCGCTGAGGAACTGCGCCTGCAGGAACTCGTGGCCCGTATCCGCCAACCCGTGCGCGGCGACTACCGGATCGCGGTCCTCTCGCTGAAGGGTGGCGTCGGCAAGACGACCACAACGACCGGCATCGGCTCGATCTTCGCCTCGATCCGCGGCGACCGAGTCATCGCCGTCGACGCCAATCCCGACTTCGGCACCCTGTCGCAGCGAGTAGCCATCCAAACCCGCTCGACAGTGCGCGACCTGCTGCTCGACCCCTCGATCCAGCGCTACTCCGACGTCCGCAGGCACACCTCCCAGGGCTCTAGCCGCCTGGAAGTCCTTGCCAGCGAACGTGATCCGGCCGCGTCCGAAGCGTTCAACGACGAGGAATACCGGGCCGTAGCCCGCATCCTGCAGCGCTTCTACAACATCATCCTCACCGATTGCGGCACCGGACTGATGCACTCGGCGATGGGTGGGGTCCTCGACCTCGCCCACTCCCTGGTGCTGATCTCGTCGGCCGCCATCGACGGCGCTCGCAGCGCCGCCGCGACCCTGGACTGGCTGTCGCTGCACGGCCACGACCACCTGGTCCGCAACGCGGTGGTCGTGATCAACCTCCCCCGCGAGGGCTCACCCAACGTCGGCATCCAGCAGCTGCGCGAGTACTTCCTGTCCCGCTGCCGTGCCGTCCACATCATCCCCTTCGACGAGCACCTCTCCGAGGGCGCCGAAATCGACCTGCACCGCCTGCACAAGACCACCAAGCGCGCCTATGTGGAACTGGCGGCGACGGTGGCCGACGAGTTCGGCGTACACCACCACCGCCTCGGCTGACACACACGACCGCGGCGCTGGTTCACCACTCCGGCAACCGCCTGCGCCCGGCCAGAATGTCACGCACCAGGTCGTCGTAGGCGTCGGCCAGTTCGGCCAGGTGGTGCCACGCGCAGTGCAGCATCTCGTCGTTGGCGGCCAACGTCATCAGGGCATGGTGCGCTCGCACCGAAGCCTCGGCCATGCGGTCGATGACCGAGCCGACGGTCTCGGTGTGCAGTGTCGCGCCGAGCCGGTGCTGCGGCACTGTCCGTAGCACCCAGTCGTCGATCGCCAGCACCAGTTCACTACGTCGACAGTCGATTTCGCGCAGGACCACCGGATCGGTGTCGACCCGTCCCCCGCGCCCGACAATGCGTTTCTCGTGCAGCACGGCCAGATCGCGGGCGAACCAGAGCAGCGGCCCACCGATCACCCGATGTCCGCGACACGCCCGGACGAGAATGTCGGAGAGGGGTAACGGACCGGTAGCGGCCGGGTGCCCGGCGGTATCGACACTCCGCACTGTGTCAGGGAAAGCCATTACAACTGTTGAACTCTCCGAACCAGCCACGTTGCCTCGCCGTCATCGCCGCAGAGCACCGGATCAGGACGTTCATTACAATAAACCTCGCAAGCTTTCTGTCAAGCATTACTCGGCCGTAGGTAACCGATACGAGTACACTTCGTTACCTGCACGACCTACCGAGGAGCATGATGGCGGACGGTCCGACCTATCTCCGGATCGCGAACCTTCTCCGTGAGGAGATCCGTGCGGGCACATGGAAACCGGGCGATCGCCTGCCGAGTCACTCCGAGCTCGCCGCCCAGATGCAGGTCTCGATCACCACTTCGCGCAACGCGATTCAGGTGCTGGTCGCTGAAAATCTTGTCTACACAGCGACTTCCCGCGGCACTATCGTGCGAAACCAGGAAGTGCTGGAATCGGTGGTCACCGACCACATCCGTCGCGATCGGCCCAAGTCGGCGCACGACATCTTCGAAGAGATCGCGCGCGCGGCCAACCGCGAACCGTCCAAGCAATTCAGCACCAGGATGGAACCCGCGAACACCGAAGTCGCGCGCTGGCTCGGCGTCGCCGCCGACTCCTGGGTGCTCGCCCGCACGGTCGTGCAGTACCTCGACCACGAACCGTGGTCGTGGGAGGTGAGCTTCTACCCCCGCGACCTCGCCGAAGCAGCGGGCATCGACTCCCCCCACGACATCCCCGAGGGCACCACCCGCCGCCTGGCCGACCGCGGCTACGGCGAGACCGCCCACCGCGATACCGTGCTGGCCCGCGCCGCCACCGCCGAAGAAGCGGCGGTACTCGGCGTCGCCACCGGCACCGTCCTGCTCGACCACCTGCGCATCGGCGCCAACCACGAACGCGTCACCCGCGCCACCCGCCACCGTTCCCTGGCAGGCCGCAATCAGCTGGCCTACCAGCTCGGCGACACCACCGGCACCGACGTCATCGCCCGCACCCTCGGCATCGCACCCGGGTTGGCCGTCGCGCTGCCATGACGGTGCGCCTGCGCCCGGCCACCCTGGGCGACCTGCCGCTGATCTGCCGCCTGCGCGTCCAGCGCACGTCGTGGCTGACGGCGCGCGGGTCGGATCAGTGGACGGTGGCAGGCCGCGGGCGGCCGATCGAGATCTTCGCGGGCGCGGTCGGGCGGGCACTGGATCGCGGTGAGACGTGGATCGCGGAGGTCGACGGTGAGCCCGCGGGGACGATCACGGTCAACCATCGGGCCGATCAAGGGCTGTGGTCGGCGTGGGAGCTGGCCGAGTCGGTGATCGTGCATTTCATGATCGTCGACCTGCGGTTCGCGGGTCGACGGGTCGGTGATCACCTGCTGGCGCACGCTGCCGCACTGGCCGATGACGAGCACCGCCTGTGGGTCCGCCTCGACGCCTGGACCACCAACACCGAGCTCCACGACTACTACCGCCGTGCGGGCTTCGCGCTGGCGCGGGTCGCGGGGCCGGTCGCCACCGGACCGTCGAAAGCCCTGTTCGAACGGCAGACGAGGACGTGGCCGCCCCGGTTGCCGTCGACATTCACCACCGCGGGCGCGCAGTGCAGGCTCTCGGCGGCCTCCCTCCGGGACTGAACGGCGGTCCCGGCTACAGCGGCGCCAGGTCGGCGACATGGATCATCTCGACGCCCCGGCTGCGGGAGACCAGCGTGCCGCGACCGGGTGGCATCTTGCTCGGCCGCACTTCGCCGATGATCTTTCCCTCGTCGCGCGAACCGCTCATGACCAGTGCCTGTACCGACAGGTTCTTCATGGCACCGAGGACCGGGTCGTAGAGGGCCCGTGACACACCACCGATGCGGCGGGTGACCACCAGGTGCAGGCCGATGTCGCGGGCCTGCGGCAGGTATTCCAGCAGTGGTGCGAACGGGTTGCCCGAACCGGTGACAACCATGTCGTAATCGTCGACGACGACATAGATCTCGGGCCCGGTCCACCAGCTGCGTTCCCGCAACTGCGCAGGGGTGATGTCCGCGCCGGGAATCCGCTTCGCCAGATACCCGGCGACTTCGGCGATCATCGGTCCACAGGTCTGCGACGACGTGGAGTACCCCGCCAGCTGATCGCCCTCGAGCGCGCCGAGCATGGTGCGGCGGTAGTCGATGAGGATCACCCGCGCTTCCTGCGCGGTGGACTGTTCGGCGATGCCCATCACGATATTGCGCAGCAACGTGGTTTTGCCGCATTCCACATCGGCGAAGGCCATGAAGTGTGGTTCGGTGCCGAAATCGAGGACCAGCGGCTGCAATTCGGCTTCGTCGAGGCCGATGACCAGCCGTAGGCCGTTGAGCTCGAGGCCCTGCTCCCTGGCTTGGTCCATCACCTGTTCGCGCGGGAAGCTCAACGGCAGCATGCGCACCTCGGGTGCGCGGCGATCGGGGTAGAGGGCGGTCAACCCGTCGCGAGCCTGTGCCACACCGTCTGCGATGGTGCCCGGATCGGAGTCGGAGTCCAAGCGCGGCAACGCGATCAGCATGTGCAGTTGCTGCGGGGTCATACCGCGACCCGGCCGCCCGACCGGCACCTGATGCGCGGTGCGCCTGCCCATCTCGGAATCGCCGGGGTCGCCGAGGCGCAGTTCGAGGCGGGTGCCGATCTGGTCCTTGACCACCGGACGGATCTCGGCCCAGCGGGAGGCCGCCAGGATCAGATGGATGCCGTAGGACAAGCCCTGCCCCGCGATGGCATTGATAGCGGGCTCGAGAACATCGAATTCCTCGCGGATGGCGGCCCAGCCGTCGATCACCAGGAACACATCACCGAACAGGTCGGCGGCGAGCAGGTCGCCGGGGGCGGCGGTGGTGCCGTTGACCCGCCTCGCCTCCTGCGCGGAGAACTTGCGGCGCCGGAACTCGACCATCGATTCGATGCCGAGTTCGGCGAAACGTTCCTCGCGCTGGCGCATGAGGCTGGTCAGTTCGGCGATGGTGCGGCGCACCCGGTCACCGTCGAGCCGGCCTGCGACCGATCCGACGTGCGGAATCCCGACCAGACCCGCCATGGAACCACCACCGAAGTCGAGGCAGTAGAACTGCGCCTGTTCGGGGCTGTGGGTCGCGGCGGCGGCCATGATGATGGTGCGCAACGTCGTGGACTTGCCCGACTGCGGACCACCGACGACCGCGACATTGCCCTGTGCGCCCGCGAGATTGATGGTCAGCACATCGCGGCGCTGCTCGTAGGGCTTGTCGATGACGCCGATCGGCATCCACAACTGCCCGTGCCGGTTGACCGGCGAGCGCCAGTCCGGGTCCGGCAGCAGCATGTCGGTGGTCGGTGACTCCTCGAGCGGCGGCAGCCACACCTCGTGGGCGGGGCGGCCGTGGCCGGTGAGCCGTTTGACGACCACATCGAGCAGCGAGTCCGGGATACCTTCTTCGGCGATCGGCCCCGACGGCGGCGGTGGCGGCAGCTCCGGCAGCCCGCGCAGGGGCGAATCCTCTTCCTGTTCAACCGGTTCCGGCTCGGCGATCTCGACCGCCGACGCGGTGAACACCACGGGCCGCTGCCCGGCCACCGGTGACCCGTCGTCACCGGTGACGGTGCCCGCGGGCGCCACATACGGTCCGGACACGTAGCTCGCGTTGAACCGCAAGGGTTCGGACGCATCGCTCTTGAGATAGCCCGCACCCGGCACGCTCGGCAGGTGATAGGCGTCGGTGATGCCGAGGACGGCACGGGATTCGTTGGCGGAGAACGTACGCAGACCGATCCGGTAGGACAGATGCGATTCCAGCCCACGCAGCTTGTTCTCCTCCAGTCGCTGCGAGGCGAGCAGCAGGTGCACGTGCAGCGAGCGGCCGAGTCGGCCGATCATCACGAACAGTTCCGCGAAATCCGGTTTCTGCGAGAGCAGTTCGGAGAACTCGTCGACCACGACGAAGAGCGCGGGTAGCGGATCCAGCGGAACCCCTGCCGCGCGCGCCTTTTCGTAGTCGGTGACATTGGCATAGTTGCCCGACGAACGCAGCAGCTCCTGGCGGCGGTTCATCTCACCGGCGAGCGCGTCCTTCATACGGTCGACGAGCGAGAGCTCTTCTTCGAGGTTGGTGATGACAGCGGCGACATGCGGCAGCGAATCGAGGCCGAGGAAGGTCGCGCCGCCCTTGAAGTCGACCAGAACCAGGTTCAGCGCGTCGGGCGAGTGCGTGGTCACCATCGAAAGCACCAGCGTGCGAAGGAATTCCGACTTTCCGGAACCGGTCGCACCGATGCAGAGTCCGTGCGGGCCCATGCCGTTCTCGGCGGACTCCTTGATATCGATCTCGACCGGGGTGCCGTCCGGGGTGACGCCGATCGGCACCCGCAGCCGCTCGCGCGCCGTGCGCGGGCGCCACACCCTGGCCGGATCGATCTGGGCGGCGTCGGGGATGCGCAGCAGTGCCATCAGGCCGGGGTCGGAGGCGGTGCCCTCCCCCAGGCTCACGATCTGCGCGGCCGTCGCCAGTCGGTAGCGAGACAGTGCGCGGGAAAAGGATTCGGCCTCGGCCACGCTGACGGTGTCGACGGTGGCGAACCGCTCGACGCCCGCAGCCGAGCGCGCCGACACCGCACCGTCCTCGACGACCAGTTGCAGCCCACGCCGCGCGGCCAGTCCGTGCTCGGGCGCGGTGAGGTCGAGCACGGTGACCGAGTCGAGGCCGGACTCGCTGATCAGGCGCTCGTTGCCGCTGATGTACCCGTCGTCGATGACGACGACCAGGTGCACACGCCCCTGCGTGGGCTGCGGGTTACGCATGAAGCGGCCACGTTCGAGCAGTTCCGACGACAGCGCCGACTCGAACTCACCGAGCGAGGTGTAGAGCATGCGGGCCGAGCCGAGCCCGTCGCGCTGATTCGGATGCTGTACGTGCGGAAGCCATTTCGCCCAGCCCCAGTGCAGATCGGGGTCGGCGCAGACGATGGCGACGGCGAGGTGGTCGGGACCGTGGAAGGTGGTCAGTTCCATCAGCATCGCGCGCACGAGTTCGCGGGCGTCATCGTCGGGTCCGTCGATATTGATCGCGGGGAACGCGCGCAACGACACCGCGGTCGGCAGTTGATGCACCACCGAGTGGGTGCGCACGAAGCGGCGCAGGGCGACCGTCGACACCGGCTCCAGGTCTTCGAGCGGGCCGGTCTCGGGGCGGGCCAGTTTGGTGGCGAGGCGGTGGCTGCCGACACCGACGCGGATGTGTCCGAAGTCGGGATCGTTGGGGCGGCGCTCCCACATCCGGCGGCTGCCGATGAGCGAGGGCAGGTCGGCGGGTTCGGGGTGGCTCCAGATGAGGGTGTCGAGCTGTTTGGTTCCGGTGCCGCGCACGTCCTTGCGGACCTGGTCGAGGTAGCGGAAGTAGTCCTTGCGTTCCTCGTTGAGTTCCACCGCGCGCTTGGGGCCGCCGCCGCGCATGCCCGCCATCATGCCGACCATCGACATGAGCATCATCATCGGGAACATCATCGACATCGGATTGGAGAGCAGATTGCGGCCCATGGTGGCCATCATCGCGATCATGCCGACCACCGCGACGACCATGATGACCGGCATCAGCTTCATCATCAGGGGCGCCGGAATCGCTCGGTCGATCTCCGGTGGTGGGGTCAGCGCGACCTCGCCACCGGGTGCGCGCGGCGGCGCGATCCGGGGTTTACGGACGAAACCTTCGGTTGCCATCGTTGCCTCTAGTCGAATTCCGGATTCAGGTCCGGCCGCCGGGATCGGAACGGGAAGCCGAGCGCGGCGCCGATGCCGAGCGCGGCCAGCAGAGTGAGCGAGCCGATCACCGCCACCTGGCGCGGACGCGGGTCGGTCGGTGTGGGCGATACCGGAGCGGCGATCGTGTGCGGGCCGTCGGCGTTCACGCCGATCGCGGCGGCGGGCAGCGTGTCGGTGAGCGCGGCGAGCGGGTCGATCAGACCGGCGCCGATCGCGTCGTCGCGGCCGCGGCCAGGGGCGTGCGCGGTGCGGGTGATCCGGTCGATGACCTGCGCCGCGTTGAGTTCGGGATAGCGGGAGCGGATCAGGGCGGCCAGGCCGGCGACGTAGGGCGCGGCGAAACTGGTGCCGTCGACGGGCTGGGTGCCCTCGCTGGTCTGCACGCCGTCGACGAGGCCGGTGCCACCTGGCTTGCTGTCCAGCGACACGATGTTGCGCCCGATCGCCGCCGCGCCGATCCACGGACCGTGCAGTGACAGCGCCGACGGGGTGCCGTCCGCGTCGACCGACCCGACCGAGAGCACGTACGGGGTGAACCAGGCCGGGGTGGGCACGGTGTTCACCGCGCTCCAGCCGTTGCCCTCGTTCTGGGTCTGGCAGCTGCCGCTGGTCTCCACATTGCCCGCCGCGGCGACCACGACGACATTGCGTTCGTAGGCGTAGGCGACGGCGGCACCGAGGGTGGCGTCGGCGGTATCGGAACCCGCTGGGGTGCAAGCGACTTCGGAGATGTTGATGACCGTCGCACCCATATCGACCGCGCGAACGACGGCGGCGGCCAGGGTCAGCACGCTGCCGTACCCGTCGCTGCGCAGTTCACCGGGCGGCTTCTCGCCCTTCCGGTCCTTGGGTTCGTAGGCGAGGCTGAGCTGGCGGATCGACAGGATCTCCGCGTCCGGCGCCACCCCGACGAAGGCGTCGTCGGGTGAGGGCCGAGCGGCGATGATGCCGGCGACCAGGGTGCCGTGCCCGTCGCAGTCGACGGTGCCGTCGGTGTCGCTGACGTAGTCGCCGCCCGGTTGCAGCGCGGGCAGGCGTGGATGCCGGTTCACCCCGGTATCGATCACCGCGACCTTCTGGCCCGCGCCCCGGCTGAACTGCCAGGCGGCGGGCAGATCGAGCACCCGCTGCGAGATCGGTGGCTCCGACGGCGGGCTGCCACGCAACACCGGTTCCGCGCACAGCTCCCGCTGTTCGGTCGGTTCCAGTGGCGCGGGCCGCCCGCTCAGCGCCTGTGCCGCGCCGAGCGCGCCCGGGTCGATCTTGGGTGGCGCGATCGCACCGGCGGGCGCGACCGAGGCGAACACCGTCAGCGCGAACGCCGCGGTGATCCGGACTGTGCGGCGACCGCGGCTCATAGGTTCCGAGCGGTCGAGTACACGTCCATCACCCACAGTGCCAGCGGGATCAGCGCGATGATCAGCAGGTACTCGAAGATCTCGATCATCCGCCGGGTCACCGGCGTCACCTCGACGTGCGGGCCGATCACCCCGAACACGACCACCGCGACCGCCGCACCGACAAGCAGTGCGGCAGCGGTGAATTCGAAGGAGCTGTGGCCGATGCCGAGTCCGAACACCACGCTCAACCCGATCAGCGCACCGGCCGCGATGAGGATCGCCGCCTGCACCAGGTCCGCGAAGGACCGGCCGCGCAGGCACAGCACGATCGCTGTCACCACGGCCAGCGCGACGCCACCGGAATGCAGCGTCCCGAACGGGTCGGCGGCGCCGAACGCGCCGATGGCCGCGGCGACCGCGTAGGCCGCGATCAGCCCGGTCTGCACCTGATTGGCGATGCGGGCTCGTTCACCGAGGCCTGCCGCCGACGGCAGCGCCACCGCGCCGATCGCGCCGATGCCCTCGATGGTCGGGCGCTGCTCGTGGTCGGCGGGGTCGATCGCGCCACCGGCGGTCGGGACCGGCGGAATCGGCAATCGCGCGGCGACGGCGGCCAGCCTGGCCACCGACGACAACAACACCAGCGCGCCGATCAGCACTCCGGCGAACAGTTTCGGCAGCCCGGGATGCCAGCCGAGGTAGACCGAGGCCGCGACGGCGGCGATCACACTCATCGCGATCGCACTCGCGAACAAGCTCGCACCGACCCCGGTGAGCCGGTATCCGAGCACCGCGGCGACGAGCACCACGACCGAGCCGAGCAGCAGGTGCGCCGCACCGAGTTCGCCGGGCACGGTCAGTGCCCCGCCACCGAACAGCAGCAACAACCCGTCCAGCGCCAGCCAGACCCCGGTCATCCGATCGGCGTACTTGCGCGCGGCGATCCCCGCGGCGGCCATCGCGCCGAGCCCGGTCCCCAGCAGCGCGAACGCGGGGATGAGCGGGTCACCATGGCTGCGCGAGACGGCGAGCAACACCAGCGCGGCCACCACCGCGACGGTGGCAAGCATCAACCCGGTGCGGCGCGCGGCCGCTCCCGACCAGCTGCGGAATTCGGCTGCGGTGAGCCGGGATACGGCGTCGATCACGTCGTCGAAGAGTGCGGGTGACTCCTTGGGTGAGACCGGGCTCAGCACCAGCAGTTCACCGTCGTAGACCTCGGCCTCGGTGAGCGTGCGGCTGGGCGCGAGCGGGTCACGGCCGAGGCGGGCCAGGGTCCAGTGCTGGGCCTGCACGGGCGCCGAGTCCTCGTCGGCGTCGCCGTGGCGAGGGTCACGGGAGCGGATCAGGGTCACCAGGTCGCCGATGAAGGCCGCGATCGGCACGGTGGCGGGCAGACCGATATCGAGTTGGGTGTCGCCCCCGATCACCGAGACCCGGCACAGTTCCGGTTCGGACGCCCTTGTGCCGCCAGGATGGGTTACGACATGCGCTTCGGTCACCGTATCGACGTCTCCACCTGGACTGCCTCCATGACCGCGAGCTTTCTCCGCATGCACCACCAGTACCAACACACAGGTACGGTCGAACACACCGAGGGCGAACAACTTCCACACCGGGGATGAACAACGGCCTGCGTCGGACTCATCCGTTGCACCCGTCCACTGACATTACATAATCTGGCCGTAATCGCCAGATATCCACCAGAGAAACGATTCCGGGGTCCGACACCATATGCCAGATATTCGCCAGGCCCAGCGTGCTTTCGACGCAGGCGTTCTCTCGTTCGGATTGACGATCGAAGGCCAGGAATCGGCACGCGATCTCGAGTACGCCCAGTTGGCGTTCCAGCGCGCGACCGAATGGGATTCGTCGATGTGCGACGCATGGCTCGGCCGTGCCGCCGCGGGCGAGCTCACCAGGGAAGTGCTCTCGAACCTGTTCCGCACCAGCACCGATTCCCTCGGCCGCGAGCAGCGCCGCCTCGGCCTCACGCCACGCGCGCTCAGCGGCAAGTTCGAGCCGGGTCTCTACATCAGTTACCCGTTGTCGAGCCTGACCGAGATCTGGCTGGCCTGGATCGCCCAGCTCATCACCGACAAGGAGTACGCGCAGGCCGAGCAGTTGCTCGACGAGCTCGACCGAATCCGCAAGGCCCGCACCGACGATCCCGATCGCGCCCACGACGACCTCATCTGCCTCTACGTGCGCGGCATCCTGCACTACAACACCCAGCGCTGGTCGGATGTGATGACCGTGCTGTCGGGCTCGGCACAGTGGACCGACCCGTATCTCGGCACCGGCGCGCACGTGATGGTCGGCACCGCCTGCGCCCAGCTCGGTCTCTTCGGTGAGGCGGTGCGCCGCATGGAGCAGGCTGAGGCAGGCCCGATTCCGCTCGCCAGAGCACACGCCATGCACAGCCGCGGTCTCTGCCTGCGCGAGATGGGCAACGACGGCGAAGCCCAGGCGCTGTTCGAGCAGGTCTACTCGCAGGCGCCCGATTTCGTCGCCAACACCACCGCGATGCGCGACCGCACCTTCCGGATCACGGTGACCAGCCGCGAATCCATCGACGCGCGCACCGACAAGTGGGACCCCGCCTCGGCGCCGACCATGGCCCAGATGAACGAGGCCGAGGCCGAGAACCGCGCCAAGACCGTGCTCGCGCAGGCGCGCGCCGAGCTCGACCGGCAGGTCGGCCTCGCCTCGGTGAAGACGCAGGTCGCGAAGTTGCAGTCCTCGGCACAGCTGGCGAAAATCCGTGCCGAGAAGGGCCTTTCGAGTCAGTCGCGCGGTCAGCACCTGGCCTTCACCGGGCCGCCAGGAACGGGTAAGACCACCATCGCCCGGGTGGTCGCCAAGATCTACTGCGGTGTCGGTCTGCTCAAGACCGACAAGGTGGTCGAGGCCAAACGTGTCGACTTCGTGAGCCAGAACCTCGGTGGCACCGCGATCAAGTCCGAGAAACTGATCGACTCCGCGATGGACGGCGTGCTGTTCATCGACGAGGCCTACACCCTGATCCAGACGGGCCTGTCCGGCGGCGACGCCTTCGGCCGTGAAGCCGTGGACACCCTGCTGGCCCGCATGGAGAACGACCGCGACCGGCTCGTGGTCATCATCGCAGGCTACGACGGCGAGATCGACCGACTGCTGGCCGCCAACGACGGTCTGGCGTCGCGTTTCGCCAAGCGCCTGCAGTTCCCGTCCTACACGCCGGACGAGCTGGGCCAGATCGGCGAGATCATCGCGGGCAGTAGGGATTCGCAGCTGTCGGACGCGGCGGGCGTCGCGCTCATCGATGCCTGCTCGTTCCTGTACGGGGTCGAGAGCACCGATCAGAGCGGACAGCCGCGTCGCGGCGTCGACCTGGCAGGCAACGGTCGCTTCATCCGCAATGTCATCGAGGCGGCCGAGGAGGAACGCGAGTTCCGCCTGGCCAACGACGTCGACGTCGACCTGGCCGAGATCGATGACGACGTCCTGATGCGCATCGAGGAACCCGATATGCAGATCGCGCTCAAGGGCATCCTGGCCACCCTCAACGTCGGCGAGCTGCCCGAGTCGCTGCGCTGATCAGCGCCCGCTCGGCAGCGAATCATAGCTGGTGAGAGCGTCTTTCACGGACAGTGTCGGGCCGGGAACCAGCTGCCCGACGATCGCCCACGGCGCCAGCCGCGGCTTGTCGCCGAGACCGAGCACGGCGGCGACCGCGGCGTCGGGGATGCCGTAGCGGATGCCGCTGTCGGCCACGTAGAACAGCGATTCGCGGCGCGGGCTACCCGGGTCGGAACCGGTGACCTGGACGAATTCGCCCGAGGTCGGCGGCAGGTACACGGTGTCGACGCGGTCGCCGGTGCCGTCGGCGGTGGCGAGGGAGACCGGTTTGGCCGAGTCGGGCAGCGGGAGCCGTTGCCCGGCGAGCAGGGTGAGCTTCGAACGCTCGTCCGGCCCGTCCGGCGACTTGCCTTGCGATGCCGCGGTTCCCGGCGCCTTGGACCAGCCGACACAGGCCACCGGGGCGTCTTCGGGGGCGAGGATCCGCGGCGCCATGACCGGGAAATCGTCGATGGGCAGGGTGGTCAGCACCGGAATACGATCGAGGAAGTCCGGCGGGACGATAGCGATCTCGCGCATCCCCTGTGAATCCGCGTTGCGCAGCAACTGGGTGGTGAACGGGGTGATCTTCTGCACACCGTCAGCCAGCACGACGTAATTGTCGGCGCCCACCGAGATCACACCGCCCACCGGCACATTCGCCAGCTTTCCCGGGCCTGGCGTGCCCGCGTTCGCGATCGTCGGCACCGCGAGCGGCGGTACCTGGGTGGTCGCGCCGAGGAAGCCGGTGCCCATCGGGCGTGGTCGCTGCCCGGACAGGTTCAGGGTGCGGGCGATGACCGAGTTGGCGGTGTCGACCTCGGTGCGAAGGCCGTTGTAGACCAGGAAGGTCTTGTCGCCGCGGCGGACCAGGAGCGCGTCGTCGCGGCCGGTCGCGGCGATCCGGTCACCGAGGGCCGGTCGGCCTGCGATCACGGTGGTGGTGCCGCCGGAGGCGCCCGCCGCGCTACCGGTGATGGACAGCTGGGTGGTCTCGCAGAGCGTCCAGTCCGATCGCGCGCCCTGCACCGAGCCCGGCATCGCGGCGGGTGCGCCGGGGATCCCGAGCAGGGGCCCGCGCGGCATCGAACCGAGCTTGGCGTCCTTGACCGAGTTCGGTTCCGCCGGCGAGCCCGCGATCAACCGGGCGGAGGCGAGATTGAGTACCGGATGCAGGGCCTTGCCGCCGTCCGCGGACGCCACGACCACATACATCGCGCCGCTCTGCTTCCCGGTGACGATGAGTGAATCGCCGATCGCACCCTGCGGGCGCAGGAAACTCATGATGGCGGCACCGGCGACGATGATCAGACCGAGCACCGCGCCGACCATCAGTGACCGGCTCTGCGAACGCATCGGATCGTGCAACATGCGCACATCGCGGCGGACGAGCGCGTGATCGAGCCGTCGCAGGAGAAACCGGTAACCGTTGACCTGGGCCTTGGTCGTCAACTGTGCGGGCACAGCCGACACGGTACCGTAAACGCCGGTGCGGGCTTCGCCGATGAAACGACGTACACCGAACAGGGACAAGCGGTTTGAACAATCAAGTGAACGCCGAGCAAACCAGCGGGGGCGGCGACGTCTACGACACCCTACGTGATCCGGAATTCTGGTTGTTCCGTGTATTGCCACTGCGGGCCCTCGTGCCCGTCGCGGTCCTGGCCGCCACGATCGCGTGGGTGGTCATCGCGCTGTGGCAATCGATCCCGGGCGCGATCGGTGGGGCCGTGGCCGTCCTGCTCATCGGGCTGACCCCGATCCGCGGGCGTGGCATCGCGATCCGCTTCGGTGGCTGGATCGCGCGCCGCGTCGGTGCCCGCTCCGAAACCCTCGACCGCGCCCCCGCTTTCGACGTGCCGCTGGCCGAAGGCGGTGGCTGTGGGGTGCGCTGGGACGGCGACCTGCTGCTCACCATGCTGCGGATCGACCCGCCGCCGGACACCCTGACACTGCTGCGCGGCGGTGCGCTCAGCGCCGATCAACTGCTGCCGCTCACCGAAATCGCCCAGTGCCTGGAGCAATTCGATATCCAGCTGGTGAGCATCGATGTGATCGCCACCGGCGCGAGGACCGCGGGCACCGGCGCCGCGGCTCAGCTGTACGACCGGATCCTCGGCCCGCTGCCCGCCGTCGCGCATCGCACCTGCTGGCTGGTGCTTCGACTCGACCCGCTCGGCAACACCGCGGCCGTCGACAAGCGCGGGGGTGGCGCGGAAGGCGCGCTGCGCACGGTGATCATCGCGACCCGCCGCGTCGCCAACCGCTTGGCCGCCCGCGACGTCCAGGCCTCGGTGCTCACCGCCACCGAGATGAACGCGGCCCTGCGTCAGCTCACCCACGGCTTCGAACCCGCCGAGGTGGCCGAGACGGCGATCGGCCTGTCCGGTCTCGGCAGGCACCTCACCCACTACCAGCTGACCGCCCCGATGATCAGCAGCGGCGGGCTGGCCGCGATCTGGGCGACGCCCTCGCTGTCGACCACTGTCACGCTGCGGCTGCATCCCGGCGGGCGGGCGGGCAGTTCCCGCGACGATCTGGCGGGCACGGTGGTGCTCAACGCCGTCGTCCGGTTCGACACCAGGGAGGAACTCGCCGAGCCACCGCTACCGGGGCTGCGTGAACTGCCCGGCAGGCAGCGCCGGATTCTGCTCGACACCCTGCCCCTCGGTGCCGCCGACGACCTCGCCGGTCGCGACGGTTACCGGGGCACCCTCGCCGCGCTCACCGATATCGCGGTGCCGACCACCGGTTGCGGTCAGCTCATCGGCGCCGACGAACGCGGCCAGGGCATCGCGGTCCCGCTGATCGGCGCGGGCACCCGCCACGTCGACGTGATCGGCAATCTCGACCTCGCCCAGCAGGTCGTGCTGCGGGCCACCGCGCTCGGCGCGCATGCCGTGGTCCACACCACCCGCCCCAATGCCTGGCAGTCGATGGTCGCCAATCTCGCGACCCCCCAACTGCTCTCGATCGCCCCGCACGCGGCCGGCGCGACCCCGCCACCCCAGCTCGGGCCCCCGCCGACACCGGAGGCGCCGTTCCCGACCACGACCGTGCTCGTCTACGACGGCATGGCGCCGACCACCCATCTCGGCGGCGCCACCATCGTCGAAGTCCGCACCACCGAACGCGAACCCGACGCCGTCGATCCCGACGTCACCCTCATCCAGGACCCGCGCTCGCCCAACCGGATCACCGTGCGCACCAGCACCGGCAGCGCCACCGTCACGATGGTCACCACGCCGGACGAGATGCACTACATCGGCGAGTCGCTGGCGGCTCGCTGATTCCAATGCCGAACGGCCCGTGCGGAATTCCACACGGGCCGTTCTTCGATGCTGCTTAAAAGTCAGCGAAGCCGTCGCCGACCTTGCCGTCGGCCTCGAGCGCGCGGTTGAGCGCGGACTCGACCTGAGCGGCGAGCGCATCAAGACGCTGGAGGGTGTCTTCGAGACCACCGTCCTTGATCAGCAGGGTGTCGTACTTGTCCTGGAAGCCGGCCTGGGCCTTCTCACCCTGGAGGTTGGCCTTGTAGTCATTCGCGGCACCTTCCAGAGCGGCGATCTCGCCCTTCATCTTGCCGCCGTAGGTCTGCAGATCGTTGAACAGTTCGTTCATCGCCGCGGGATCGTAAAGAATGGTCATGCGTCGAATCCTTTCGGTATGAGTCGGTGTACTAGAGCGAGGTGAGCGGAGCGGAGGAGGAAGCGGCGCCACCGCCACCGGTGAGACCTTCCCCGTCCATGCTCACGAGGGTGTTCTTACCCGCGCCGACCGCCTGCTCGAACAGGTCGAACCGCTTGTTGAGGTCCTCGGATTCGTCGTGCCAGGCTTTGGCCACCTTGACGAATTCGTCGGAGGCCGAGCCCTTCCAACCGCGCAGCACTGCCTGGGCGGCGCTGTCGATCTCGTTGACGGAGCTACGCAGGTTGCTGATCGTTTCCTGGAGATTGGAGACGACCTTGTCGATACCACCGGCTTCTACGCCTACTGGTCCCTGAGGGGGCATTGTCGAACCTTTCCTTCTTGATGGGTGGAGCGGAGTTGGCTAATCGGGCTGCCACCTCCCACCGGGTAGCCCCTCGAGGAGCGCACCGATGGCCTGGGTGAGGCGATGATCGGTGCCCGGCGTGATGGTGGACCACAGGCGCCCGTCAGGGGCCGTCATCGGAGCGACGACGATCCGGCCGCGCGCGGTGTCGTACACCGCGACCGCGCCTGGGGCCTGAGTGGTCAGTCCGTCGTGGTGGACGGCGGCGACGATCTCGGTGTAGCCGTGGCAGGAGCCGAAGGCCGCGCCGAGAACTGTCGCGTCGTGCGCGTCGATGCCGAGCGCGTACATCGCGTCCACGTAGTCGGAGGTGGTGTTCGCCGCGTCGAGGCGACGGGCCAGATCGTCGGCGGGCACGCTGGTTCCAGCGACCTCGGCGGGCGCGCAGTCGGGCAGCGCGGCCAGCAGCGAGCGGGCCAGTTCGGCGGCCGAGCCGTCGATGCCGCTGGTCGCGATCTCGAACTCCGGGCCGGTGCGGACCACGCTCGCGTGCCGATTCCCCCGGCGCGCCAAGCAGATCCGGCGGGTCTCGGTCGCGTGGAAGGACCGGCCGGAGAGCTCGGCGTCGGGCTGGGTGAGGATGTGCAGCGCGTCGGCCAGACCCGGCTCGACGTCACCGTATTCGTCGAAGATGCCGCGGTCGCCGAGCTCGGCGACCGCGCTGTCACGTGCGGCCTGCCAGGCTTCCATGGTGTCCTGCTGCGGCCGCACGGCCAGCACCAGCGGCAGTGTCTGCACACCCAGGCGGTCTGCGACGGCGAGCAGGGAGTCGTTGGTCAGCGTGGTCACGAGTGCCCGCCCGTCTGCGCGGTTCCGGTCTGCGGGCCCGAGCGTTCGACGGCACCGAGCACCGCGGGCGCGGCCTGGATCTCGCCCTCGGTCACGAGCTGATCGGATTCCTCGTAGGCCAGTCCGGCGCGCGGGAACCGGGGCGCTTCCTGGGCACCGCCGCCCTGCGCCATCGCGCCCGGCACCATCGGCGCCGCCTGCGCGCCCGGCGCGGCCACCGGTGTGCCCGTCGTCGCGGTCACCAACGGAGCGCTGGTCTGCGCGTAAATCGGTGCGCGATAAGCGGTTTGGACCGGTGCGGGCAACGGCGGCAGCACGATGGCACCGATCGCGCCGAGACGTCCGGCGGTCGCCGCCGCGGCGGTCGCCGTCTCGCCCGCGCTGCCGGAACGTTCGGCGATCAGGGCCGCCTCCGGCACGATCGGCGGTGCCGACACATGCAGCCACGGAGTGGCAAGCGGTTCGGTGGCGGCCTCGTAGCTGCGCATCACCCGTGAGGCGAGGGCTGTCGCCGCGTCGGCGTCGGCGTCGGTCTGAGCCGCGATCGCCTTGACCGGCGCGCCGAGAACCGCGCCGATCTGCTCGATCGCCTTCTGCATCTCGCTGATCGCCGCCAGTTCGGTGGCACCCGGCATGGCCCGCTTCGCGAGCTCGTATGCCAGGACCTGGGCGTGCATGCGGGCGGCGTTGGCGGTGGCCGCCGCGGCAGTCTCGATCAGCCACTCACGCAGCGTCGAGATCCGTTCCCACACTTCGTCACTGCGACCGGACTGCCAGGACCCACGCAGGGTCCGCAGCACCTGCTCGTAGTCGAGCACGGCCGCACCGAGGGCCGCGGCCAGCCGCGTCCAGGCGGCGGCCGAGTCGGCCATCGGGATGGGGCCCGGACCGGTGGTGAGGTCGACGGCCAGCCGCTCTGGCTCACGCGCCTCCCACACCACACCGGTGAAACCGGGCTGCGGAGGTTCGATCATCGGCTACCGAAGCCACCCGTGTTGTCGGATTCCATCTGGTCGAACTCGGCGACCTGCGCGCGCAGACCGGCGGCCAGCTTGCGCATCTCGTGCACACCGCTGTCGGTCTTGCCGACGAAGTCGTCGGCGACACCGTTGGCGGTGAGCGCCGCGCGGCCCGACACCTCGTCGGTGCCCGCGGGCGGGACCTGGAGTACGGGTGCGACGGCGGTCAGCTCGGTACCGAGCCGGTCTACCAGCGCGTCGAGGGCGTTCGCTGCCTTAGCGGCGGCGGTGGCGTCGAATTCGAAAGTGTTGCTCATGACTACTCCTGGTGGTTCGCGATACCTGGGTCAGAGACTGAGTTCTTTGTCCGGCGGCACATCGGCGCTCGCCGCCGCCTGCTGCGCGGTCGCGCCGACCACCGGTGCCGAGACACCGTCGATCTCACCGACGACCTCGTCGCCGTGATGCCCGGTGACGAGCTGGCTGTGCACCGCCTCGCTCGCGCCGTCGCTGCCCCTGGCCATGCCGGCGCCCGCACCCATCGGCATATAGCCGGGCGCGGAACCTGTTGTGCCACCGGTCGTCGTGGCACCGGAAGTGGTCGCGCCCGAGCCGGGCGCGGCACCCGCGCCCGCGCTGGTGAGCGCGCCGCGACCCTGCCACTGGCTCAGCGGTGTCGAGGTACTCGCCGCGCCGCCGCCGAAACCACCGACTCCGCCGCCGCCACCACCGAACCCGGCACCCGCGGTCTTCGCGGCGTCCTCGGTATCGGAGATCGGGGCGCCGGTCGTGGTCTTCGCATCGGAGGTGGACAGCGAACTGGTCTGTGCCGCCAGCGAAGTCAGCTTCTCGGTGACCGTGGTCGCGGTGCTGACCAGCGGCGAGATCAAACTCATCAGCTGCGAGATCGAGTCCGACCCCGACGAGCTGACCCCGGACGGCGCGTTGGTGACGTCCACCTTCTGCCCGGCCTGGGTCATCTCACCGCTGTGCCCGATGAGTTCGACCTTGGTCTCGGCCGTGATCGCCAGCCCCTCGGTGATCGCCTCGACCGTCGCCGCGACCAACGCGGCCTGCCCGACCGGGGTCGCCGCGTAGAGCGGTGCGAGTGCCAGTGTCGCCGAGTACCGCGCGATCACCGCGGCCAACTTCGCCGACCCGACCGCGACAGTGCCCGCCGCATTGCCGAGCACCGCCTTCTCCTGCGCGCTCTGCTTCGCGAGCTCGGCGCCGTCGGACTGGGCCGCGGTCGCCTTCTCGGTGGCCTGGCTCGCCGCCGCGCTCTGCCACAGCTGCATCACCGTGGTCAGCGCGGTCGAGCCGAGCGACATCATCTCCTGCAGAACCGTGCCGACATTCGACAACATGTCGGCCGGGTTGACGTTCGAGCCGTCGGAACTGGTCGTGGCACCGAGCTGGCCGGTGCCGAACGCCGAAGCGAGCTGCGTGAGCGGCTGCATCAGCGCGGTCAGATCGATGACCGGCAGCGGCGGCAGCTCCGGCAGCGCGATGAACTCTGGCAGCTGCGGCAATTGCGGCAGCCCCATCGAACCGAGCACCGCGCCGACCGGCTGGTCGAGCATCGGCGCCAACGAACTGCCGCGCAACAGTTCCAGCACGGACGGATCTGGAACCGCCCCCGTTGTAGAAAACACCCCCGGATTACTCATGGCTAGTGGATGACCGTCCCGATACCTAGTCCGGAGGCCGCGTCGGCGCCCTCATAGGTAGCGGCGGCTTGCACCGAGGTGAGCGCCGTACCGGCGTGCACCGCGGCGAGCTCGGTGACCGAGGTGAGGTGGTTGGTCTGCGCGTACGCGAACGACATCAGGAATTCCTGGCCGATCAGCCCGAACACCGGAACGACCGCGGCGACGGTGGCGGCCTGGTCGACCGCACCCGCCTGTGCGACACCGGCGGCCATCGTGGCCGACGCCCCGGCGTAGGCACGAACTGCATCGGGAACTACCGCAACATGATTCATGGCCTCGAGTCCAATCTTGAAACAGCTCTATATGTTTCGTTACTTTATCTACCCGATAACGACCGGCGCTACATGTCCCGCCGGTGAAATAAAGTAAAAACTCACGTGCCGGAGCCGTTGAACGAGGTCACCAACGCACCCCGCTCGGCATAGGCGCGGTACAGCGCGGCATGGGCCGTCTGCACCAGGACCTGCTCGAATTCCGCCGGGCTCAACCCGCGTATCGCCCCCGAGAAGTCGAGGCCGACAAGCGCGCCCGCGCCGTCGACCACCACCGTCACCGCGCCGTCCGACGAGGTCTCCTCGACGCGGATCCCGGTGGTGGCTTCCTGCAGGTCCTGCAGTCGATACAGCTGACCCTGTACCTGGGCGATGAGCTCGTCCATCGACTCGACCATGGGTCTCCCCTTCCCGTGTTTCGTCTCAGACCGAGCGTAGCCAACTCTGCGGCTCGGTGTCGTATTCCTGCTCTTCGACGATTTCCGCCGCGGCGACCTCGGCCTCGGTGGGTAAGCCGGTCGCGGCCAGCAACTTCGGATCGAAGCCGACCGCGGCCAGCTGTTCGCGCCGCGCCAGCCCGGCACGCTTCGCCGACTTCTGACACAGCCGTAACACCTCGGCCGCCAACGCAGTCGGATCCTGTTGCAGCTCGTCGGCATCCACGGTGATGCCGACCGGTAGACCCTGTTCCGTGGTTCGCACCACGATGGCACCGGTCAGCGAGGACGCGGTGAACTCGGTCGGAAACTCTTCCATCTTCCCCTCCTACGACCGATCATCCCTGATGGCTCTGACAACTTCGGCGATCTGCGCGTTGATCAGCCCGACGACCCGGCGTTTGTCCGCGCCGACGGCCACGGTGGGCGCCCCCGGCACGATGAAATAGCGACCGTCGTCGACCAGATCCCGCCAGCCCATCGACATCCGCACCACCCCGCGCGGGCCGAACCGCGACCAACCCTGTTCGATGACAACAGTTCCCGACCGACGGTCGGGCGCCTCGCGAAAGGCCGTCGCTTTATCCGAGACCTCGTCGTCGTAGTGCTGCACGAGCGAGCGGCCGTAACCGTAGTCGAACTCGGCGGCACTGGGCTCGGCCAGTTCGATCTCGCGTTCGCGGCCGCCTCCGACGGTGGGCATCAGGTCTGCGAGTACCTCACCGAGGCTGAGCGCGTCGTGCTGGGCGACCGTGAATCCGGTGGCGTCGTAGATGGTTTCACCCGGCGTCTGCCGCACCACGTATCCGGTATCACCTCGACGTACCGCCAGCAGCCGCACCGCGAGCGCGGGATCGGTGTCGGTGTCACCGCCGCCGTATCCACGCACGACCACCCGGATATCGGGGCGCACCAACACCTCGATCATGTCGTCGAGGTCGCGTCCCCACCGCTGCCTGAGCTCGGCCCACAGCTGCTTGCGCTGATACTCGCCTTCCTCGAATGTCCTCGGCGGACACCGATACACGAACGGCGCGGGCATGGTTCCCTCGTCGACCGCTTCCCAGATCGCGTCGAACTCGTGCCCCGTGAACTCCCAGGTAGGTGCCGTCACTGCTCGACGACCGGCCGTGCCACGATCGGCGCAGCACCGATCGCCTCCTCCAGGTGTTCGGTCGAGTCGAGGTAGTCGGCGCGCTTGTGTTCCTTCTGCTGGCCACCGCCCGCGCCGGCGCCGCCGCCACCCATCGGCATGCCACCCATCGGCATACCCGGGGAGGACGCGCCCGCGGCCATCCCGGCACGTGCGCCCGCGTCGGCCACGGGGATCGCGGCGCTGGCTCGGGGGAACAGCTTGGAGGCGTTGAGGTTCTGGCCCGCCGCCTTCGCGGCGCCACCACCGCCCGCGCCCGAACCGCCACCGCCGCCTTTGCTCGCCGCACCGGTCTTCTTGGCTGCCGCGGCCGCCAGTTCCGCCGGTGACAGGCCGGACAGCCCGGCCAGGCTCGACGCCGGACCGGCGGAGCTGTTCGAGCCGAGACCCGATTGCAGCGCCTGCTGCGCCGCGGCCAGGCCGGACTGCAAACCCGAAAGGCCGCTCCCGGATCCGCCGGACCCCTGGCTGCCTCCTTGATTGCCGCCGCCCTGGTTGCCGCCGCCCTTGTCGCCGCCGCCCTTGTCGCCCGGCTGCTGATCCTTCTTGTCCGGCGAGTCCTTGTCGCCCTGACCCGGCGGCTGCTTCTTGCCCGGGTCGTTGCCCTTCCGGCCTCCGCCTTGGGTCGCCCCGCCGAGGCCGTTCGTCGTCCCGCCGCCGTTGTTGTTGTTGTTGGAACCGGGGCCGGTAGGGCCACCGCCGGTGGTCGGCGGGGTGGCATCGGGGAGCTGGGCGATCACGCCCGACGTGGCGTTGACACCGGGGACGTAGACCATCCGCAGCACACCGATCGCCGCCTGGCGCTTGATCTCTTTCTGTTCCTGCTCGGGCTCCGTCACATAGAGCGACGTGGGCGCGGACCCGGTCTGCGCCATCGCCTGCGTCATGTCGAACCCCGTCGAATACAGCCATTCGGACGCGTATTCCAGCGCGACGCCGATCAGGGCGACCCGGGTGACCAGCGTGTCGTTCGCATCGGCGTAGGCCGCCATCGCGCCCTGCGCGCGGTCGGCGCCGTTCGAACCGTTCGGGCTGGTCCAATGCTCCTTGCTGGCTTCGACCTTCTTGCGCAGACCATCGAAACCCAGGTGCAGATCGCGGGCGAGTTTGCTCCAGTCCGCGGAGGCCTGGGCAACCGCGCGGGGGGTGTTGCCCTGCAGAATCGAATTGGCGATCGTCACGCACTGGTCGTAGGTGTAATGGCCGGGATCTTCGCCCTTCACCTTGCCCTTGTCGAACGCCTGGTTCTGCAGCAGCGCCGCGGGCAGGCCCCACTTGTTGCCCTCCCGGCCCTTGTTCCGGCCCAGGGTGTCGATGGGCAGGACGAAGTAGCTACCGCCGTCGGGCGTCTGGCCCGTGGGCGCGAGCAGACCGGGAATGATGGCATCCGGGTGCTGGGCCGTAGTCGACCCGCCACCGCCCGTCTTCAGGTCCGTCGGCGCGTCACGCGGACCGAGGCTGTGGGTCTTGGTCTTACTGTCCGCACGCTCCTTGCGCAGCTGTGCCATGTCGACGCCGGAGCCGGAGTCCTCACCCTTGTAATGCTCGGCGGACTTCATGAATGTGTCGCCGATATCGTCGAGGATGCCCTCGTGGTCCTTCAGAATCCCCCGCAGTTCGGCACCCTTGGCGGAGAACTGGTCGGCCAGATCCTTCGCCGACGGCAAGATGGCGGCGAACGCTGCCAGCTTGTCGATCAGGTGCAACTCCTTTGTGACGGAATTGACCTGGATCCGAGCGTCATTGGAGGCATGGACCAGATTCGTCAGCGCGCTCGGAGCGAGAAAGAGCTGGCCACCCGACGCGGCCGACTTGAGTCCCGACCACTGCTGCGCAGCTGATGGTGTCGGTGCCATGTAGGCGCCCTCCCTCTGTCGTCCAGATCACCGACGAACCAGGCGCGGCGAACCCCACCGAATCGTTCGGTTCGCACACGATTCTACTGGCGTGTCAGCGAATTCCATATGTACACAAACAAACTCGTTCGTTTACCGTTGGTCAACCCATGGCTCACCACCAAGCACGAACCGCCGCGCTCAGTTCCGGACTGCGCTCGATCGGCGTCGGCTCGTAGCCGGCCGCCCGCACGAATTCGACGAACTCGACCGGCAGCGCCAACGGTTCGCGGATCAGGTAGCGCAGCGAATCGGTGCGCCAGATCCAGGTGCCGTCGGTGTGCAGCGACGGGGCGCCCTCGATGTAGGCGCCCGGTTCGAACAGGTCGGGCAGCGATTCCATCACGTCCAGACCGCGCGCGGATTTGCGCATGTAGTCGAGGATTTCGGGGCGATCGGGTTCCAGGGCGCTGGTCAGGGCGTCGTAGATCGATGGCAGTTCGTCCCGCTCGCCCGCGTAGAGCTCCCGGAACATCGCGACCGGCGCGAGTTGCACGTCATTGCCTTTCATCGGATGAGTTTGCCCGCGTCGGAATACTCCAGCGGCTCGCTCTGGGTGCCGTCGGGGAGCCAGTTCTGCCAGGTGCCGACCGGATGTCCAGCACTGAACATGCCCGCGCTCTTGGGGGTGCCGTCGGTGTACCAAGTACGGCCGTGGCCCTCGGGACGACCGTCGAGGTAGGTGTTCACGCGCACGATCGGGGCCTCGTCATCGTCCGGGACGGATCGGGTGATCGCCTGACCTGAGTACGGAACACCCTCCACGACAACTGCATTCGTGAACTGATCGATCTCTACATCGGGCCCGTTGAGGTCGATGGCATCCGGGTCGATGCCCTTGGCCGTGCGGTCGTTGACGTGTTCGACCAGCATGCCCGTCTCGTCCCAGCGCTTGTGTGAACGCTGCTCACCGGCGAAGGTGTAGTCGTCCTCGACCGCGGGGCTGCCGTCGGGGAACCACTCCCGCCACGTTCCGATGTGGCGATTGCGGAAGTAGGCACCGCTATAGCGCTCGCCTCCACCGGGATACCAGCCTTGCCAGGTGCCCGAGCGGTCACCGTCCTTGTAGGAGCGCATCGCCGAGATGTCGCCGTCGGCGGCTCGCTCCACGACGATGCCGCTCAGTGGAAGGCCCTGGTAGGTCGCCCGGCCGGTCTGCGGGTCGATGACCAACTGTGGATCGTCGCTGGGAACGCGCTCAAGCATCGGCCGCCACCTCGGCTCGGCGCTCGGTGGTCAGTCCGGCCACGGTGAGTTGGAACCAGGCACCGTCGACATCGAAACCGGTGCCGGGGAACACCGCCGACAACAGTTCGTGGGTCATCGACGACTGCTCGGCGGCCCGGACCAGCGCCGGGATCGCGGCGAGCTGGGCGGCCGAGGCGGCGTCGCCGAGGCGGCTCGCGATGACGTCGACGACGGTCTGTGCGGACCACACGCCGGGCACGGCACCAGCGAGGTCGTCGGCGCGCGGTGAGTCACCGCGATGCCAGTGGCCGCCCTCCCACCAGTAGCAGAAGGTGAGCAGGCCGTTGGCCGCGCGGCGGTTCAGCACCACATCGGCGACCCAGCTCGGGGCACCGCGGTACAGCTGCGGGAAGGTGCCGACCCCGTTGTAGGCGGCGTCGAGTTCCGGTGCGTCCCAGACGCCGCCGGAGAGCACAGCTCGGTCACCGGGCAGCTTGCACAGTGTCGCGCCGCCGCGGCTCGTGCCCTCGAATACCAGGAACGCCGGGGCGGCGCGCGGGCCCAAGTCCGACTCGACGGCCACGAACGCGGCGGCGATCAGCGCCCACCGGCTCGTCATCTCCGGCAACGCGGGGAATTCCACATCGGGCGCCGACCTCGTCGCCACCGTGCCCGCCGCCGCGTCCGCACGGGCCTGCTCCGCCGCGAGCCGCGGGGTTCGCACCTGTCTGTCGCCATGGTTCAGGTAGGCGGCCAGCCACACCGGAAGGCGCTCACGCGGGTAGATCTCGATGTCGGTGCGGTAGACCGTCGGCGGGAAGAGCTGGTCGTCCGGGAACGGCTCGTCGCCGTAGTCGTAGTCGACGTCCATCCGGCCCTCGCTGGTCATCGAGAGCAGGTATCGCCACCACGGTCCGTCACCGAAAGAGGCTGACAGATGGCGATGTTCGCGCAACATCGCCAGGATCTCGTCGGTCGGGAACACCCGCGCGATCCGATCCTCGCCGTCACCGAACACGACGAGCGTGATCTCGGCGGCCGCCGTCATCGCGAACGACGCCTCGACCTCGACCCACCCGGGCGGCCCGAGCCGCGCCACCTCCCGCGCGATCCGATGGCTCAACGCCGTCGTCCGCTCGGCCGTATCGCCCTGCGGCGCCGCCGCGGTCGACATCGTCGCCGCCAGCGTGAAACTCACATCAGGATCGGTCACGGATCACCCTCCCTCGATCTCGTTGCCGTCTTCATCCCAGCTGCGCACGTCGTCCAGATCGCCGGTGCTGTCGAACTGCTTCTCGACGGCCAGCTGACCATTGTGATGCCAGCGGCGCCAGGTGCCGACCGGGCGACCGTGCTCGGTCCGGCCCTCCGCCATCGGTACGCCGTCGGCCCACCATTCCCGGTCCTGGCCGTGCGGGATGCCGTCGACGTAGAACGTCTGTGAGAGCAACTGCTCGCCGACCGTCGTGACCACCTCACCGGTGAACGGCTCGCCGCGGTACTCGAGCCGCAGGTCGGCACCGGTGCTGATCTCGGCCTGATCGATGTCGCTGTCGATTCTCAACGTCTGTTCGTTCCCATCCATTCGCCGCGTCACCGGAAGATCGTCGCCCTTCGGTTCGGATCGGCCGCCACGTCACGGACCAGCAGTCCCAGGTCCAGCTCCTGGGGAAGCGAGCGGTAGACCAGTTCGCACTGGATCTGCCCGGCCATGGTGACCGCGAATCGGGTGAGTCGCTGGGCTGAGCGTTCCCAGACGATGTCGACCGGGCCGTCCAGGTGGAACGACTGCAGACCGGCTCGCAGCACCAATCCGTCCCTGCCACGGTAGAACACGACGGGCGTTTCCCCGAGGTCGGCGTAGACGCCCGCCGCGGAGGTGGAGTCCGGTGGTGCGGGGTGCAGTCCGCCGGAATGCGGGTCGAACTGGGCAGGGACGCCGTACCCGGCGAACGGGCGGACGATGACGGCATCGGTGGGTTCGGAGTTGCCCTGGTCCGGGCGATAGCGGTTCGCATTGCCCGAACGTCCGCCGCCGTTTCCGCCGGGGGCGCCGCCCATCGGTCCCATCGGGGCGCCGGGCGGGTACATGCCGGCGTTGGGATCGGTCGGGGTCGGGGTCGGCCATGGGCCGTTCGCGCCGGGGTACGGGTGGGTGCCTGGCTGGTAGGCGCCGTTCGGGAAGCCGGGAGCGGGGTTCGCGCCGGGACCGTGCGTGCCGCTCGGTGGCAGCGAGCCCGGCGTGCCCGATCCTGGGCCCCCTGGACCGGAGGGGTTCGGGTACGACGGGCTTGCCGACGGGTCGGCGGGGCTCGGGTACGTCGGTGTCCCCGGCGGGTACGACGGGTTCGGGTACGACGGTGCGGACGGGGTCGGTGTCGGGTAGGTCGGCACCGACGGGGTGGGGTAGGTCGGCGTCGGATACGTCGGTGCCGGTGGGTACGACGGCATGGGTGGGTATGTCGGCTGCGGTGGGTACGACGGCATCGGCGGATGACTCGGCTGTGGCGGATGACTCGGCATCGGCGGATGCGTCGGCTGTGGCGGATGCGTCGGCATCGGCGGATGACTCGGCTGTCCCGGATGTCCTGGCTGCGGCGGATGACTCGGCTGACCCGGCTGCTGGGGATGCGTCGGCTGCGGAGGACGGTGCGGATCCGCGGGTTCGGAACCGTCCACATTCATCGTCGGCCATTTGATCGGATCGAACAGCGGCACCACGAGGTCGACTTCGTACTCGTGCGGCGGGTGTGGAATATGCGACCGCATCCGGTGCCCCGGCAACTGTGGATAGCGCGGCTCGTCCGGAATCACCCTCGCCCGATCGGGATCGTCACCGTCACGGTCACGATCGCCGTTCTCGTCGCCACCCGAACCGTCACCGGGATCATCGCCGTCCCGGTGATCGCCACCGCGATCATCGGTGGTGGAGCCGTTTGCGTCGTCGGTCCGGTGAGTCCGCTCACCCGCGTCGGGACGCCCATCACGGTCGTCGCCCGAATCCAGCGAGAACGCGACGTCGACGGAGGGCGCGTCGGGATCGGCCGTCGTCTCGCCACTGTCCCCGACTTCGGGGGGCGGGACCTGCTCCGGAACCGACTCGGCCGTCGAGCTGTTCACCGGGTCGGACGACTCGGAGTCCTGTTCCTGTCGAACAGGATCGGACGAGGTCACGGGGACCGGGACCGATTCGCTGCGCGCGACCGGCGGTGGCGTCTCCGCTGTACTCACCGGCCGTTCGGCGGGGTGATCGTTCTCGGAGGGCGTTCGGTCGGCGGGCTGATCGGTATCCGGCTGGTAGACGTCGACCAGGTTCTCCGGCGTCTGTGGGTAGCCGCTGTAGCGGCCGCTGTGGCAGCCGACATCGCCCATCGTGTGGTGGCAGTTGGCGCAGAACGGTGTCGGGACCGGGTCCTTGCCATCGAACGGCTTGTAGGTCTGGGCGTACATCTCGCGCAACGCGTCGGCGCCGGCGGGCAGCAGCGGTTCGCCGTTCGCCTGACGGCGCTCGTTCTCCCGGTCGCGGGCATGCAACGCCTCGTTGAGCGCCTTCACTTCCGCGTGGCCCCATGGGTTGTCGAAATGCGGGTGTGGTCGGGTGCCTGCCGGGGAGCCCTCGGGCGATGCCTCCGGTCGACCGTTGCGGTCCAGCGCGGGATAGCCACCGTCGGCGAGTGCGCGGCCTTCGGCTTCCATCGCCTCGACGCGTTCGCGCAGGGCGGGATGGCGGCGGCTCTTCGGCACGACATCGTCGCGGCGGCCGTTCGTCCCCTCGAACACCGTTCCGGTCCGGCGGTCCACCACCGCTGCCGTCACCTTGCCGTGCGACTTGTCGGAGACGTGTGTGCCGTTCTTCTGCGCCGCGAGTACCCGTTTGGTGGCCTGCTTCTGGGACTCGCCTTCCCGCGGCGCGAACGACTTGGCCGCGTCACGGAATCGGCCCGCTCGGTCCCGCGCGACGGCGTCGGTGTGTTCCTGGACGGGCTTGCCGTCGACCTCGGTGATCAGCCCGTCGGCGTCCCGGACGACACCGCCGGGGTGCTCGGTCAGGTCGGCGATCGTCTTGGTGGCGCTGGTCGTCGGCGCGGTCTTGTGGTCATGCGACGGGCCGCGCGGTTCCTCTGGCTCCGGCGTGAGCGCGGTGTTCGGGTCCGCGGGCGGGTTCGACGGCGGCCCGGCCGGAGCCGGCCGCTGACCCTGCTCGTCGTCCGGTCGCGAGTTCTTCTCCGCCACCGCGCTTTCCGTGCGGGGTTGTGCGACCGCCGGGCTGTCGGGCCTGACGGTCTCGGCCGGGTGGGCAGCCGCCGGGCGAGTCGGGGTCGCCGCAGCGCGTTCGGCGTGGTCCACGCGAGCCGACGTGTCGCCGCGCGGTTCGGCGCCGGGACTTTCCTCGGCACCGTCGATCCGAGTCGAGTCGACATCGCCGACCGCGAGCGGGTCGACCGGTGTCGGATCGGGCGTCTCGGTATGGACGTTGTCCGGCTCGGCGGGCGCGACCAGGTCATCGAGGCTCGCCAACGGCCGGTCGAGCTCCGTGGCGATCTCGTCCAGCGTGCGCAGGGTCGGGTCCGGATTGTCGACCGGGGGCCACACCTGCCGATCGACCGGTTCGGTCGACCGCGACGGGGTGTGGTCGTTGTCCCGCGACTCGGGGTCCGGCTCAGGAGTGAGCGCGGTCGGCGGCGAGGAGGGCGGCTTCGACGGCGGCCCCGCGGGGGCGAGCTGCTGGCCGTCCGCGTCCGGATCATCAGGATCGGCATCGGGTTGCGTCGGGTCCGGCAACGGCAGACCATCAGGCCGCGTCGCATCCGGCAACGGCAGACCATCAGGCCGCGTCGCATCCGGCAACGGACCACCATCGGGGGCGTTCGGGCCAGGAAGTGGAAGTCCTTCCGGCCGCGTCGGATTCGAGGGTGACGGGAGGCCGGGAGCGGACGGCGCCGACATTTCCGGGGTCGGCGCGTGTGGTTCGTCGAGCAGGGCGCGCAGGGCCGCGATGTCGGCCGCGCGGGCGCGGATCTCATCGCGGATCTGGGCGTGGGTCTCGGCGAGCTGGTCGGTGGTGAGGCGTTCGTGCTTGTCGATGCGGCCGTCGCGGAAGGATTCGTAGGCCTTGGCGAACTGGGCCGGGTCGGCGTCGGTCAGGTCCAGGCCGAGCAGGCGGGCGTAGTCGCGGCTGGGGCCGGGGAGCGCGTCCGGGTCGGTGGGCAGCGGGCGGGTGTCGGACAGGTCGGTTGCCCCGACTTCGCGCAGGAAGTCGAGGGCGTCGCGCTGGTGGACGGGTGGATCGTCGCTGACGGCGCGCGGGTCGGTCGCCGGGTCGTAGATCAGGCCGTCGGTATAGGGGTCGATGGCGCCGAGCGCACGGACGAAATCGGTGAGCGGGGTGGTCAGGTCGGTGCGGGTGACCCGGTTCATCCGGTTGACGATCGCGTCGTGCAGCGCGTCGGCGTTGGTAGGCAGCGCGCCACGCGGCAGGCCGAGGTGCGGTGCGAGCGCGTCCCTGGCGGCGGTCACCGCGTCCGCGTCGATTCCGCTCAGCAGCTTCACGTACGCGAGCAGGTCCTTGACCTGCTGACGACGAAGCGCCGTACCGGTGCCGGGATCGCCGATGGTGTCGGCGACGACCTCCGGGGTGAGCGCGCCCGCCTCGACCAGTGCGCGCAACGCCAGCGCGTTGCGTGCGGTGTGCAGATCGTTGAAGGTGTCGATGGTGTCGGTCGACAGTGCGAAGTCGAGCAGCCCTTCGACCTGGCGAGCCCGCACGTGGTTGGCGCGTTCGAGGTCGCTGATCAGCGTGCGGAGGTCGTCGGCGGGCATTCCGACCGGATTGTCGATGCCTAGCCGCTGCGCCACCGCGTCGACATCGGCGAGGATCTCCACCGCTGAACGCGGATCTCCCACAGGGGTGTTCGGCTGTTCGGCGACCGCGAGGCCGGTGGCCGGTTCCGGGGTGGTCGGCGGCAGCTCGACCAGCTGCCACGGTTCGATCCCGCGACGCAGCAGGGTGGCGTCGACGGTCCGGCCGTCCACCTCGGTCCTGACATGCCGCACGTCGGGTGCGTCGAGTTCGACGATCTGCACCCGACCCGCCGGATCGACGCTGACGGCCCTGATGTCGATCTCGACCTCGCCCCGGTTCACCCGGTCGATGAAATCGGCGTCGGCGTCGGCCAGCGCTCGGGCCAGCGCCTGCTCGGGCCCCATACCGGTGTCGATGATCGCGATCCGGCCGTTCTCGGTGTCCACGATCACCCGGTCGCCGAAATCGGAATCGGTGAACTCTGCTGCGCGCCGGGTGAATTCGTCGAGCACGCCACCATTACGGGTCAATTGCTCGCGCATCGAGTTCAAGACGGCGTCGACATCGGCGACCAGCGCGTCGAGGTCGGCCCCGGACAGGTGCGCCCAGGTCGACCGCTCGTCGCGCAAACCCGAACGGCGGACAGCGTTTTCGAGGTACTTGCGCAGGCCCTGGTCGCGGCCCGGCTGTTCCTCGGCTTCCAGCGAATCCCAGGCGCTGACCCATTCACCGCCGTTGTTCACGCCGCGCCAGTTCAGGATGCTGGTGTCACCACCGTTGGCGTCGACCACTTCCTCGAGGAACGAACCGAGCGGATCCTGTCCGGAATAGCTGCTCGGCAGGAACGGGATTCGCGCGTGCTCCTCGTTGAAGCCGTGCGCGGAGACTTCCAGCCCGCGGATCACACCGTCGCGCCGCAGCAACCGGTACTCGCCTTCGGCGACGGCATCGCGCAGCCCCGCGTCGGTGAAATCGGTGAGCCGGATGCCGAGTTCGCCTGCCAGCGCCTCCAGCGCCGCGGCGTCGATGAGCCGCTGCCGGACCGCGTCGACAACCTCCTGCGCCCATGGCGGCAACGGCTCGGCGGGCTCGACCGAGGTCTCGTCGGCGGCCGGAAGTTGTTCGCGCTGTGTCGTTTCCGACCCGTCGGTGAGCTCGGGCGTATCGCTGTCGATGAGGTGGTCGAGTCCGGCCGCCCGCAGTTCCTGTTCGATCTGACGACGCAGCTCGGGGTCGGCGTCGGTGATCCACGGCCGGTACTCGGTGCCGTCGAGATTGCGCACCGGCAGGAATTCGCCCGCCTGGTCGGCGATGCGCGAGGACAGGTGCCGCAGGATCGGCACCAGTTCCCGGTTCTTCCAGAACTTGTCGCCCTCGATGATCCAGCGCGCCGGATTGAACTTGACGCCGAGCAGCTCGTACTCGTCGCCGACCGGACCGCCCGGGGTGGGGTCCTTCGTCGTGGTCAGCGGGAGCCCGGCCTGGTTACCCAGCAGCGAGAGGCCCGCGCTGTCCACACTGGATCCCGACGGGTACTTCGGGTTCAGCCCCTGGTACCCGACGTTGATCTTGTCCCACAGGCGCCGCAGCCAGGACTTGGGCTTCTCGGGCGCCTGCACCACCGTCGGTGCCGGTGTCGGTTCGGGCGCGGGCCGTTCGACCAGCTCGACATGCCAGGAATCGGGGCCGTCGTCGACCAGCCGGACCAGGATCCGCTCGCCGTCGACCTCGATCGAGAGGTGCCGCTCGTCGAGTTCGACGGCGTTGAGGTGGGTGAGGTGCGCGAGGTCGGCGGCGTCGCGGGCAACACCGGCGCGCAATCGCGTCACGTCGTCGGCGGCCCTGGTCAGGCCCGGATCGGGAGCGAGTCCGAGCCTGGCCGCCCAGCGACGAGCACTCGCCTCCAGCTGTGCGCGCTCACGCGGGTCGGTGGCTTCGTGGAAGCGCCGCGCCGTCTCGGCGAAGGCCTCGATCGTGCCCGCGCGCAGGATATTGCGGTAGCGGTTGGCGTCGACCGCGGCCGTGTCGGACGGGTCGATGCCGAAGCGGGCGGCGAGGCGTTCGGCGGCCTGCTGGGCGGGTTCGACGCGCGGTGTCGACGGGTGCTGGCCGGGTCCGTCGGTGGGCGGCAGCACACCGGCCGGACGCATCGGGCGTTCGGCGGGGTCGGGCTCGGATTCGGGGGTGAGCTCGTTGCGGGTGCCGTCGTCCAGGCCCGCGTCGCGCAGTTCTTCGGCGATCCGGGCGCGCACCTCGGGGTCGCCCTCGAACTGCCACTGGTCGCGGCCGTCCTGTAGTTCGTCGAGGTCGAGCGCGTCGTAGTCGTCGGGGTAGCGCATCGGCTGCCCGAGTTCGGCGTCGGGATCGAGGGCACTGTCGAGGAACCCGCGCGCTCGCGCCAGATCGGCCAGCTCGGCCAAGGCACCGAGCGGATCGGCGAGCCCGGTGAGCAGGTCACCCAGCCCGAGTGCCTCGGCGAGTCTGCGTACATGCTCGCGCGTGACGTCGTTGAGTGGTGTGACATCGGTGGTCGCCGAGGGCGGCAGATCACCGAGCTCACGCAGGAATTTCGCCACGTCATCGAGCGCCGGGGTACCGACCTCACGCGGATCGGCGGTGTCGTCGGGAGTGGGTGGCACGTCGGTCTCGGGGGTCTCCCGCACTGCCAGCTCCGCCGGTTCGGGCGGGAGCGGGAACAGGTCGGCCGCGGTCCGGCGGGACGGTTGCTCGGCTTCGGGCGTGAGCGTGAGTGTTTCGCCCGCGGGCGGCTTTCCGGGTGGCCCACTGGGTCGAGCCGGTTGCGGACCCTGTTCTTCCGGGCCGTCGTCATCGCGGTTGCCGTCGTCGGATCGCGACGCTTCCGCCTTCGCCGAGTCGAGCAGCGCCTGCGCGCGCTCGATAGCCGCCGCGTCGGGATCGTCGCCGTTCTGCGGACTTTCCTCGATCGCGGAAACCGGTTCGCCCTCGGGTCGACCGTTCGGTTCCTCGGGGTCGGGCATCGGCGCGGCAGGGTGGTCAGCAGGTGGCTTCTGCGGCGGGCCACCGGGATTCGCGGGCTGCGGGCCGGGTTCTTCCGGGCCGTCGTCGTCGCGAGTGCTGTCATTGCCGCTGTCATCCCCGTCATCGGATCGCGACGAATCCTGCGGAACTTCAGCATGTTCCGATGCGCGCTGCATCAATTCCGAGAAACGATCGGTGATTTCGGAGTACGCGGCATCGAACTCCCGCTGCGCACGCAGGTAGGTCTCCTGTGCGGCGAGGTCTTCGCCGCGCGCCGTCAGATGGTCGATCAGCTCATCGTTCGCGGCATCGGCCTCGGCCTTACGCCGGGCGAAAGACTCCTCGGAGAGGGCATCCTGACGCCGAAACGCCTCGTCGATCGCGGACAACGGGTCGACCGGATCGGCGGGACCGACGAGCTCATCGAGCGTGGCCATCGGCCGGTCGAGGTCGGCGGCGGTCTCGTCGAGGGCACGCATGGTCTCGTCCAGGCGCGCGTCGGCCCTGGCGTCCAGTTCGCTGCCGCGCTCGGTGATGTCGGGCCTGGTGTCGTCCGCTCCTTGCGGCAGCGGGTCACGTACCGTCGCTTGGCCGTTGCTCGGGAGATCGGTCCGCGTCTCGGCCGCACCCGGTAGCGGATTGTCCTCGCGGGTCGCGTTGGCCGGTAGCGGATTGTCCTCGCGGGTCGCGTTGGCCGGTAGCGGATTGTCCTCGCGGGTCGCCGCACCCGGTAGCGGAATATCCTCGCGGGTCGCGGCGGCCGGCAGCGGAATATCCTCGCGGGTCGCGCCGGCCTGCAGCGGAATATCCTCGCGCGTCGCTGCGGCCGGGTCGGGTTCCGGGGTGGAGCGGTCGTAGGCGTCGGCCAGTGCGCGCAGTTCGGTGATCTGTTGGGCGCGGGTGCGGACCTCGTCGCGCAGGCGATCGAGTTCGGCCGCGAAATCCTCCGGATTCGGGCCCTCGTGCTTTTCGATCTTGCCGTCGCGGTATGCCTCGTAGACGTCGTTGAACCGCGTGGCCTTGGCCTGCAGGTCCGCGCGCAGGCGATCGACCTCAGCGGCCAACTCCTCCGGCGACAGACCCGCGTACCTACCGGCGTCACCGCCGAGGGAGGCCTCGTAGGCGTCGAGGTAGTCCTGGAGTACCTGCGCGACCTGCTGCGAGCCCGCCTCGGAGACGTCGACCCCGATCAGGCGGGCCCAATCCTGATTCGGTTGCGGACGTGGGCTGTTCGGGTCGACGGGCTGGGCGGCGTCGGACGCGCGGGACGCGTGCTCGGCGACCAGGCGCCCGAAGTCGAGCACATCGCCGCCGGGCAATGCGGCCCGCACCGCGGCGCGCATGGTGTCCATGCCGTCTATGTCATAGACATCCGGTTCGCCGGTGGTCCGTGGATCGTTCCGGTGATCACCCTTCGGCACGTCGGAGTAGCGGTCGATGGCCAGCAGCGCCTCGACGTAGTCGGCGAGGGCCTGGCGCACCTGGTCGCCCTGCCCCTGGCGCTGCATCCGCATGACCCGCTTGCGCAGCTTGTGCGGGTCGATGCCGGTCTCGGCCGGACCGTAGCCGACGAGCTTCTTCGTCGCGGGATCCGTCTTGTACTCCCGCGGCCGCATCGATTCCGTGTCACGGACACCGAGCGCCTCGAGCAGCCGGTTCTGCGCGGCATGCACCGCGTCGGCGTCGATCTCGCGCAACTGCCGCGAGTACCCCTGGTTGTCGGCGGGCTCGTGGCGCGGACCGTCGAGCAGATCCTCGAACTGCTGGTCGCGCGTCGGGTTCCGAACCCACCGCTTGACGAGTGCCTCGGCGACGCGTCGCGGGGTGAAGTCGGCCTCGGACAACCGGAGTCGCGCCGCGAGCTGGCCGCGCGCGTCGCTGACCGCGTTGAACGTCTCGATCTCGCGCATCTGGCGGGTGTAGTCGGCCAGCGCTTCGATCTGCCCGGCCCGCACCGCGTTGTCGATGGCGAGGCTGTCGAGGGCGGGGCCGAGCGCGGCCGGGTGCATCTGGGCGGGCCGAAGGTCGAGTTCGCCTGCCAGCCTGTCGATCTCGGCGCGCATCTCCTGGCGGGTCAGCGGCGGCGGTTCGGGATCGGCCTGGACCGGATGCCACTGCCCGTCCCCGTCGCGAACCATGGTCACCTTGACCTCGGCGCCCGCGATCGTGCTGTCGATGTGATGGACCTGCGGCGTCGGCACCGGATCCAGGTGTACATTGCCGTCGGCGTCGCTGCGGGTCTCCCTGAAGTCGAGGGTCAGCTCACCGTCCCGAAGGCGCTGCGCCACATCGGGGTTGGCATCGAGAACGCGAGCCAGCGCCTGTGCCCGGTCGAGCGGGCCGTCGGTGACCACCAGCCGGTCCGGTTGACCATCTGGCCCCGGCAAGCGGGCGACCTGATCGTTGTAGGCGTGACTGATGGGTTCGTCGGTGTCGGCGCGCAGCACCGGCTCGGCGGCGGCGATGAAAGCCGCCAGATCCTGGGCTCGCTGCTGCGCCGCCGCACGCAGGTCGCCGATGGTGCGGTCGAGGTCGGCGCCACCGAGCTGGGTGAGATCAGCACCGAGCATCGTTGCCCAACTGGACAATTCGTCGCGCAGCTGGTCGCGCCGCAAAGCGTTCTCGAAGTAGGCCGGGGTGCCCTGGTCGCGTCCGAGCTCGATGGCGTCGGCGATGTTGCCCCATTCGGGCAGTTGGTCGGCGCCGTTGGCGATCCCGTCGTAGTCGCGCAGGGCCGTGCGGCCCTCGAACGCGACGACCAGGTCGCGCAGGAACCGGCCCATCGGGTTCTTGTCGTCGAAGGACACCTCGTCGGCGAACGGGACCGCGCGCGGCGAGGAGGTATCGCCGAACAGCGTCGGCCGTGGTTCGTCGGGGCCGAACAGGCCGTCGTATTCGTCGAGTTCGGTGCTGCGCGGGTCGATTCCGTCGGGCACGGTGTCGAGCGCGTTGGTGCCCGGCTCGTCGAGGCTCTGGTCCGGCCGCAGGTAGGGCCTGCTCTGCTCCTCGTCGGCACGCGCGGCGGCAGCGGCGAGCCCCGCGATCTCGGACACCTCGCGCAGCACCCGATGGGTCTGCTCGGTGATCGCGCGCCGCAGCGCCTCCGGGCTCTCGTCGTCGAGCCGGAAGCCGAGCCGATCGGCCATGTCCGTCAGGCTCTCGCCCTCCGGCGGCGGACCGTCGAGTTCGTGCTGTGCCGGGTCGTACGGCGGTGCTTCCTCGAGCGCGCGGGCCTCGTCGAAGTCGACGAGGTTGTTGAACTCGAGGCTGTCGATGAGCTCCTGACGCAGCTCCGCGTCGGCGACGCCGAACAGCTCTTCCAGAATCGCGCGTGCCTCGTCACGGTCGAGACGTTGCGCCCGCATATCGCTGATCACCTGATCGCGCACCGCGAGCGGGTCCGCCTCGGTGATCCACGGCCGATACTCGGAACCGTCCGGATTCATGACCGGGTGGTACTCACCCGCCACGTCCTGCATGCGACCCATGAACCGGCCGACCAGTGGCAGATCCTCCCGGTTCTGCCAGACCGTCGCACCTTCCTTGCCGATGCGCGCGACATTCAGCGCCGGATCGCCCGCGCCCTCCGGCGGCGGCCGCAACTCCGGGCCGTCCGGCGGCGGACTGACCGGCTGCGGCTGCTGCTGCGGCGGATCGAACAGCACCGGTGCGTCCGTGACGCCGTCGCGCAGCGCGGTCTGTCCGAGGCCATCGATCCCCGACCCCGACGGATACTTCAGGTTCAACCCTTGGTAGCCGTCGTTGAGCATGTCGACCAACTGCCGCAATCGGCCCCGCTTCGGGGCCTGCTCATCCGAGTCCGCCGGTGTCTGCGGCAGATCCGCGGCCTCGGCGACCACCCAGCGACCGTCCTCGAGCCGCACATGCAGCGAGACGATCTCCCCGTCGTCACCGACCCGGACGCGAACCTCGCGCTGTTCGCCCTCGTGGCTGGGCTGATCCGGCTCGTCCTCGCCCATCCACTGGGGCGAATCGTCTAGGCCTGATGATTGCCGGCTTTGATCCAGGTCCCGTCCTTGCGGTGCTGGGTTATCGCCTTCCCCGCGACCTTGATCGCCATCCGGTCCATCCGCTCGTCCGCCACTTTCACGTGGTAGTCCGGCAGCTGAATTGTCAGGGAGCGGTCCAGGTTCTCCGCTCCCCCGAACTGGTAGGTCGCCTCCGTCGGGGTCTCCGACGCCAGTCGGAACCTCAGGAACATCGCCAAATTCCGACCTCCAATTGTTCAGGTTCTCGCCGGATCGCGGCACCGGGTGCAGCGACTCCCAGTTGAAGCTCTCGTTGGCGAACTCGTGAGCCTGCCGATAGGAGGCTCCGGGGTTGTCGCGATAGTAGTTGGACTCGGCCACCTCGTGCTCGAGCAGAACGATGTCGTCGGGCCGCGCGGTGCCGAGCGCCATCCGCATCCATGCCTCGGCGATATCGGCATCGGCGTCGTAGCGCCGGTTCACCAAACCGATCGCATTGCCGTCGTCGTCGTACGCGGTGAGCGGGTGCTCCTCGATGAACAGATGCCGCTTGACCTGCTCGATCTCGGCCCGCGTGAAACCTGTTGACCCATCGCCCCGCTCGACGTCGGCCAGTGCCCGCACCATGGCGTCGATATCGCCGTCGGTGGCCCGGAAGAGGTCGTAGGCTTCGGCGGCCCACGCGCTCTGTAGATCGTCGTCGAACATCTGTGCCGGTCGACGCGCTCCGCCCGATTCATGGAACGGTCCCGCCTCGGAATCGTGCGTCGCCGAATGCAACGCGTCGCCGTCCGGGTCGAGCCGAGACTGTTCCGGTGTCCGTTCCGAGAGTGCGAGTTCACGCAGCTGCGCGGTCACCTGCTCGGGGGTGTGGTCGCCGACGGCGGCTTCGTACACCCGACCGGAGACCGGGTCGACGACGATGGCGATGTGTGAACCATTCCGGCCGAAGGTGGCGTTCACCGCGTCCAGCGCCGCTTGCGCCGCGTCGACTTCCCGTTGCGCGTTGTCGAGCTTGTTCTGGTGCCCGTCGCGGCTGGATTCGGTGCCCTTGGTCGGCTTGGCCCGATGAGCCTCGTCCGCGTCGTCGAACTTCCGCTGTGCCGCTTCCAGCGCAGGCAGCTTCTTCGCGAGGTTGTCGGTGGCGGCCTTGACCAGGTCGCGCTTGACCTCCTCGTGCTCGGCCGCACGGTTCCTGGCGAGGTCGCGGGTGAAGTCGTCGGGTGAGCGGCCGTTGATCTCGGTGATCACGCCGTCGGTGACGCGTGTGGCCGCCGGTGTCAGCTGACCGATCCGGTGCGGGTCCTGGCTCGGGGTCGCGGCGCTGCCGTTGGTGTCGGGCACCACGTGCGCCATATTCGAGTCCGGCGGGAACGGCGAGACCACATGGCGCCGGGTATCACCATCGGCGACGGCGCCCGTCGGGTGGGCACCATCATGTCCGCGCAGATGGCCCGCGGTACTTTCGGTGCCCGCGACCGTGCGGCTGCAGTTCGCGCAACACGGTGACGGTGTCGGACCGGTGGACTCTCTGTTGCCCGGGGTGCCCTCCGGGTAGTACGGGGTGTTGAGGATCGAGTCCAAGCCATCACGCCCGGTCGGATACAGCTCGCGACCGGCGCGCTCGTTGTCGGCGGCCCGATCCTGCAGCGCCATGTTCGTCCCACGGACCTCGGCGTGTTCGATCGGGCTGCCGTAGTGCGGGTAGGCGAGCCGATCGTGATCGCCCTGCGGTGCCGCGAACAGCTCGTCCGGATCGGCACCGGTCCGGCGAATGTTGTCGACGATCGCCGGCTGCAGGTCGGACACCGGGATTCGATTCTCGAATCCGTTGGCTCCTTCGTAGACCCGGCCGGTCAAGCGGTCGATCGTGATCGAGGTGACGGTGCCTCTGGTCTTCGGGTTGTGCGCGGTGCCGTCCGCCTGCGCCGCGGCGAGCAGATCACGCCGCGCCGCCTCGGCATTCGCGGCGTCATGGAACCGGTCGAAAGCGGCTTCCTGCGCCCGATTCGCGGCTTCGCTGCGGGTGACAGCTCGCTCATGTGCCGCGGTAGCCTCGCCGATCTTCGACTGGTCGCCGCCGGCCAGCGCCTTCTCGAGGTCGCTCACCGCCTTCCGCAGTGTGCCGTCCGCGTTGCTCACGGCCTTGTCGGCGCTCTTCAACGCCTTCTCGGCCGCCTCCCTGACCTTCGCCGCGGCGGCGACCTCTTTGCTGAGCTCGGTGTAGCGAGCGCCCTGCTCGGCGAACTGCAACGCGCGCTCGTTCGTGAGCCGGTCGCTGTACTCGTCGATGGGGATGCCGTCGACAGCCGTGATCGCCGGTGGATCACCCTCGACCTGTACGCGCGGATCGTCCAACGACAGCTCACCGAGCCGCTGGACCATGTCGCCGTCACCGTTCAGCTGGGGCGGCACCCCATCGGTCCCCGGGCTCGGCTGCAAGTAACTACTGGGCGGCGGGCCGTCGTCGCCCATCCACATCGAGTTCGGATCGGATCGATCACCTGCCGAGACCAGGTCCCCTAGTCCGTGCCGCCACTCGGTGTCCGGCGAGAAGTCGTTGTCCGGGCGCAGGGCCGGGATGGCCTCGCGGCTGTCGCCGGGGTTGACGCGCATGTCCGGGGCGGGCTCGAAGGTCTGCCACTTCGTTGTCGGGTTCTTGAAGATGGCAGGTGAGCCGGGGACGGGTTCGGTGCCGACCACGCCGTCGGGGGCGCGAACGGTGACGCCGAGGCGGTCGGAGACGTACTGGGCCCAGCCCGCGGAATTGCCGCTGTGGCAGGACATCAGGCGGATCGGCGTGCCGGGCTGGTAGTCCGGGTTGTTGAGGATCGCCTGGACGATCTGCTCGGGGTGGGTCGGGATGCGGTTGCCCGGTATCGGGCTGCCGTCCGCGCTGCCGTGCAGGATCACATCGTGTTCGCCCTCGTTGAGGAGGTTCTCGCGCACGTTGTGGGTGGCCGGGTCGTCACCGATCGAGGTGCTGTGCGGACGATGGACTACGCCTTCGCCGTTGGGCAGGAAGTCGTCGTAGACCGGGAGGTTGCCCTCGCTGTCGCGCCACTGATCTCGGGTGTCCTCGGGGCGATCGCGTTTACCGAGGTCGTCGGACTGGTCGCGCTGGTCTTCGGACCCGCGGTCGTCGCCGATGTCGCGGTTGCGGTTCTGGCCCGCGGGCTCGGCGCGACGACCCGACGGGGAGTCGGGGGTCGCAATGGGGACGACGGGCGGCACGGCCTCGGCGTCGACGTCGGCGCGGTTCCGATCCGAAACCGGCTCGGCCGCTTCGGATCTCACTTCTTGCGTCGCGGTGGTGTCGGTCGTCGCGGCCCTCGGCGCCTCGGTCGCGGCGTGCTCGGCGCGGACGCCGCTGTGTTCGTTCGACCTGGTGGTGTCGGCGATACCGGCTACCTCGGCGCGCGAGGCGACCGACGGACGGGCCGTCGAGCCGTCGCCCGCGGCGGTCGTGCGCGCGTCGGGGGCACCGGCGCGCGGCTGGGCGGCGTCGACCCCGGCGCGGATCTCGGGTCCGGCGGTGCGCGCGGGTGCGGCGTTGGGCTGACGTGTGTCGCTGGGCGAGTTGGTCGGCTGCGACCGGTCGGCCGGTGAATTCGACTGTTGCGGAGTGGTATTGGTCTGCTGGCCGGTCGCCGGGGACTGTCCCTGCTGACCGGGCGTGTTGGTCTGCTGCGCCGGCGACTGGCCCGGCGCGTTCGTATTCTGCGGCGCGTTCGTGGTCTGCGGCATACCCTGCTGGGCCGCGACCGGCGCCACATTGGTATCGCGAGTCGACGTCGAATCCGACGACGTGGTGTCCATCCTGCTGCCGTGCTCGCCCGACGTGGCCGCGCTGCTCGCTCCCTCGGACACTTCCGCCCGGCTCTGCGGTGCCGAATCCGACTGCGACGCACCAGTATCGGTCGACCGGTCGGCCTGCCCTCCACCGTCGGCCCGAGCGCCACCCTCCGAGCGGCCACCGGCGTCGGTCTGCCCTTCGGCCCGACCCTCCTGACGGGTACCGCCGCCACCGCCCTGGCCGCTGTTGTCCTCGGATTGCTGTGCGCGCCCGTCGTTTTCGCCTCGGGCGGGCGTGTTGTCACCCTCGGCTTCGCCGGTGTTGTCGGTGGACCCGGCGGGACGCATCGACTGATCGCCGGTGCCACCCTCACCGGTGTTGAGCGTGCCGTCGTCGGACCGGTTGTCACCGCGGTTCTGCGCGCCCGACCCGTCGTCGGGCCGGTTGGCGCTGCCGTCACCCTCGCCGTCACCGTCGCCGGTGCCGCCGTCACGCCCGAAACCACCGAGATTCGCGTCCGGACCGAACAATCCGGCCAGACGCGGCTCGAAGGCGGGCCGGTTGAACAGCCCCGGATTCATCTTGTTCCAGGCCGCGTTCGCCGCGGCGCTGTTGGCGCCCGACATCGCACCGTTGGTCACACCGGCCGACCACTGCAGCGGGTCGGTCAACGCGTTGCCGAGATTGTTGAGCGCCTGATCGAGGCCGCCGTCGGCCACATCCCACGCGAACTGGCCGCCCATGCCGCCGATCGTGCCCATGATGCCCGCGCCGACGCCGGTGATGGCGCCCTTGAGCATCGGCTTCATCTCCGCGCCGAGCCGGTTACCCAGCCAACCGCCGAACGGTCCGGCCGCGGCGCCACCGGCCGCCGAGCTGACCATCGTGGAACCGACCTGCTTCCAGTCGATCTCCTTACGGTGCCCCTTGTCGACCTGGTACTGCTGGATCATCAGTTCCTGCATGGTGCCGAGCACCGTGTCGATCAGGACGTGCCTGGCCATGAAGGAGACGATCTTCGTCGCGGCGAACCGCGCGACATTGCGAATGATCCAGGCGGCGGCCCGTTCGCCGATCAGCCGCACCACCACGCGGGTGATGCTGATGGCCAGAGCCTCGATGGCGGGCGCGGTCGGCGGAAAAATCCACGCCGCGATGATTTCCGCCGCCAGCAGCGCCAGCGACGAGTAGAACATCAGCTTCGTGTACTCGATCTCGGTACCGGTCGAGTTCACGGTCTCGCCGACCTGATCGAAGAATTCGGCCAGCTTCTCCAGCGACTGATCACCGGTCCGCATGCTGTCGAAGGCGGTGATCATGTCGTCGACGCCGTCGCCGACCGGATATGCCTTCAGCGCAGCGGCTTTGGCCGCGTCGATATCGTCGAGGATCTCGCGCAGCCCGTCGGCGGCGGTGGCCCAGTCACCGGCCATGGCCCACATGTCGTCTTCATTGCCGTGGGGCCATTCCATGCCGACGATGTATTTGAGCCATTCCAGCCCAGACGGAAGCTCGAGCGCCATGCGAAGTTACGTCACCAGCTCGAATCCGTCGCAGCACTGCCACGTTCACGCCGCGTCGGATCTTCTCGGTTGTCCCGGCGCTGCTCGGGCGGTGCCATCGACGCCTCGACGGTGCCCGGAATCCGGAAGTCCGGCATCCCTTCGACGAGGTCGGAGATCTTCGGCATACGGGCGCGCTGCTCCTGGAACGGTGTCATCAGCTCGGCCACCTTGCGCGCGACCTCGCCGCTGGCCTGCTGGGCCGCCTCGGTGACCGCCTTCGCGATCTCGGCGTACCCGAGGTCTTCGATATCGGCGCCGAACTTCGTCTCGATGATCTTGTTGTCGGCATTCACGGTGACCGTGACGCGCCGACGAACCGTTGCGCTGGCGGTGATTTCGGCGCGCGCCTGCTGAATGCGCGCCACCGCGCGCATCTGCTCTTGCACACCGTCGATGATGTCGGCGAGATCGGCCTTGGCCTGTTCATTGCTCATGACTACGCCCGCCCGCTCAGCTGAAACCGTCGCGGTTGCCGTGCTCCATCTTGTCGATCTTCTCCGCGGCGTCGGTCTGGCCCTCGGAGAACTTGCCCATCCCGTCGGCCATCGCCTTCGCGTTGATCGTGGTGCTGGACTTCATCTTCAGGTAACCGTCGTCGCCACCGGGCCCGTTGGCGAAGTTGGAGCCGAGGGTGTCGTCACCCCAGCAGCCGTCGCGGCCGCCGATCGCGGACTTCAGTGTCGACAACACCGCTTCGATCTTGTCGTGCACCGCATCCGACTTCTGCGCGGCAGCACGGAAGAGGTCGGCATCGAACTCGAGTTTCGGGGCCATCGCGTCCTCATCCTTCCAACCCGGGTGCGCCGAGCACACCACATCTCGTTCGCCTACGCAACAGACTGCCTGCCGCAAGCGAATCCTTCGTTACAGCAACATGAATCGTGTGTTCACGCGCTGGCTTCCCAGTGCGCCTCGACCCGTTCCATCATCCTGGTGACGGACCGATCGATCTTGTCGGCCAACAGTCGCCGGGTCGCCGGTTCGGCCTCCGGTTCATCGGAGGGAAGTTCGATCGCGTACCGTCCGTCACCCGGTAGGTCGCGCCAGAGGATGATGTCACGCTCCATGCCGCGGGAACCGAACATGGACTGGTTCTGCAGGACCTCGATGACCCCGGTCCGTTCGGCCTCGATCTCGAAGAAAGCCGCACTGCGAGTGGCGATCCCGGTGTCGGCCTCCTCGAAGATCATCGAGGGGCGCGCCTCCAGATGATCGTTGCCGGTCGATTGTCCGCCGACGAGCGGGATGATCCCCGACTTGCCCGCCGCCAGGTCCGGAATGCGCGCGGCGATCGCCTCGGCCAATCCGTGCGGACCGCATTCGGCCACGATGTACCCGGAGCTGTGCCAGGAGGTGATACCCGGCTTCTGGTACACCAGGTAGCCGTGCGCGCCCGATCGGGCGGCCCGCGCCTTGATCATGTAGTTCGGGTCTTCCGACGCGCGGTCGTGCCACCCGCGCAATCGCACATAGACCTGGGGCTTGGCCAGCACATCGATGGCGGTTTGCAATTCGCCGTCGATCATCTCGCTCACCCGCAGCCACGCATCGTGCTTCATGTGCTCGAACACGTTCGAGTCCTGGACCTCGGTCACGAAGGTGAGCGGGCGCGGCATACTCGCACGGACCAGGCGCTGCCACAGCACATGGAATTCGACGTCGGTGAATTCCCACCGTCCGGTCATGAGCGGCTCTCCACACCGACGCCCTTGACATCACCGGAAGCCTCGGCGAATTCCGGGATCTCGGGTGCGACGACCTCCGCACTGGCGGCCACGATCGGCGCGACGATGTCGCCGAGTGACCCCAGATTGCTGAAGTCCGGCAACGCGGCGCGGGGGAAAGCAGCCGCGCCGACCGACGCCGTCGCGGGCTCGCCCGTTGCCAACCCGGCGGCGGGGGCCGCGATCGGCGTCACCTCGTCCACCGTCAGCCCGACCGAGCGCGCGGCCGTCACCAGTTCGGGGTGCTCGGCCATCAGCGTGGCGAATTCGGGTGAGTCCGAGATCGCCGCCCGCAGGTCGGGGAACTGGCCGAGCGCCTGCGTCAATTGACTCAGATCCGGGGTGGCGCCGCTCAGGTCGATGCTGGACAGCGCCTCGATGACGCTCGGCAGTGCCTGTGTGACCGAGGAGACGATGCCGGTGATCGCGGAGATCATCGACGACATATCCGGGCTGCCACCGGAACCGCTCGTGGAACCGGAGCTACCGGAACCGGTGCCCCCGGATCCAGCGCCGCCGGAACCCTTGCTGCCGGAACCGCCGGAGCCCGAACTGCCGGCGCCGCCCGCGCCGGTACTGCCGCCGCCACCCGTCTGACCGGCACCGCCTTGACCAGCACCGGACTTGTTCTGATTGATCTGCTCCTGGAACTGCCGCTGCTGTTCGGTGAGCTGCTCGCGCTGCTTCTGCAGCTCCGACTTCTGGTTGGCCAGCTCCTCACGCTGGGCCTTCAGGGCATCGTCGTTGCCGCCACCCTGATTGCCGCCACCCTGACTACCACCGCCCTTGCTGCCTCCACCCTGATTGCCGCCGCCCTGGTTACCGCCGCCGTTGCCCGTGCCGTCGTCGCGCTTGCCTGGGCCTTCCTCTTCCTTCTTCTTCTCCGGCGGCGGCGGGCCGAGCGCGCCCTTGGGCACCGTCGGCTCAGCGGCCACCGGGTACATCGTTTGGACTGCGTCGAAGCCGTCGTAGTAATGCGTCTTGTACAGCTCTTGCACTTCGCCGACATCGTCACAGGTTTCGCCGTCGGCGGGCACCGGCATGGACGCGGCGGTCGCGTGCAGGAAGTCGACGGTGTACTGCAACGCGCCGTGCATCATCAGGAAACCCTGGCGCAGTGAGCCGAGCGAACCGACGAATCCCTGCACCGCGGTGAAGGCGGCGTCACCACCCTTGCTTTCCCAATTCGAGGTGGTGATTGCGCGAATGGCCGTCTGGAACGTCAGACCCACCGTTTCTACCTGGTCGGCCAGCACCTTCCAGGTCGGTACCTCCGCCGATACCTGGTTCCATTCAATACGTTGGCCGAGGTTCTGCAGGTCTTTCCAGGTCATGCTCGATGGTGTACGGGCGTGGGGTTTGAAGACATCGTCGGTCTCGGCTTTGGCGGGCAGCGTCGGCTTCTTGGCGACGTCGATATCGTCGTTGTGCGGCGTGTTGTTGGTGCTGCTGAACTCATAGTCCGGCGGGAGATACGGACGAGCCTTCCCGATGACGTCTTTCAGGTTCGCCGCGCCCGGCGAGGTCGATACGCCGCTGAGCTCGTTCTTCTTGTTCTTCAGCGCCTCGAGGTCGCCGGCCGACAGTTTGTCGTTGCCGGTGTACACCGCGCCCGCGGCCTTGAACATGTCGCCCATGTCGTGCAGCGCGTCGATGAACCGGCCGACCGAGTCCGACGCCTGTCGGGTCTCCTCGATGAACCTGTCCTTCAACGGTTTCGCGTGGACGTCGTCGCCACCGATCGCGTCGACGGAATAGTTGTTGAGCGCGCCGGGCGCGAGCAGGGCCTGGCACCCCTTCAGTACGGCGATGACATCGCGGCAGGCGTTGGCTGCTTGGAGCGCGGCGCCGGTCTCGATTCTGATGCTCGCCTTACCCGCCGCCCCATCAAACGGAGTTTTCTCACCCACGCCTAGCTCCTCGGTGCACGCCAACGCCAACGCGGCCCATCTCGCTCGGACCGGAACCTTCGAAGCTTAGCCACCGCAATGGAATATGCCCAGCCCCAACCTTTTCCGGCCACCACGAATTTTCACATCTGTCATCTTCGGCCACAGCTGTTCGACGGCACCGCGCACCGACTCCGACGCCCGGTCGAACCAGCCACACGACGCCGCCCGCGTCGGAACGTGGCAACGCCCCCGTTCGCCGGACGAGCGGAGCATCGGCAATCTGACCACGATCCGACGGCCGACACCGATTTGTGACAGACTCGATCGAAGCGCTGGCGGCCGTCCGACGGCCATGAATGAACGAACGATGGGGATCGGGTTGACGTCGCGATGGAACTGCTCATGACCGACCTGAGCGGCCTCGAACGGCGCGTGGCAGCCAATCGCGCCAACACCCGCAGCCAGCACGCCGACGATTTCCTGCGCTTGGCCGGGTCGTTGACCGAGCTGGCGCAGGGCTTGCTGACGACAAGGGATGATCCGTCGGGGCGCGATCGCACGGCGGAGGCGCTGGAGCCCGCGCAGGAAGCGGTGGCGATCCGGCTGCACTGGCTGGTCGGCGGGTATGTCTCCTACGAATACGCGGGTGCGTTGCAGGACGCGTTGCGGTTGTTCGAGCAGGCGACCCGGTTGGTCGGGCATCGCCAGCTCGCGACCAACACCATTCGCAGTGCCTGTTCGGCGTATCGGCAGGTCGCGCAGGACTACCCGGATGTCTCGGCCATGTGCGCCGACGGGTTGTCCAAGTGCGGCGTGTGGTTGATGCGGCTCGATCATGACGCGGCGGTGGCGGCGAGCGAGTCGGCGGTGCGGATTCGGGCGGCGATGTACGCGCGCGCTTCCGAACAGCCGGGTAAGTACCTGGCGAGCCTGAGCACGTTGCTGCGCACCCTGATGGTGGGGCGCTCGCGCAAGCAGGCCATCGCGAGCTATCGCACGTTGTATTCCAAGGTGACCACCACCGCGAGTACGGCGAAACTGCGCGAAACCCGGGTCGAGGAACTGGATCTCACGGTCAAGACCACGCAGGCACTGATGAAACTGGGCGCGCAGACCCTGGAACGCGCGGGGCGGCTGACCCAGCAGCAGATCCTGTACCAGTCGGGTGGCGACCTTGCCACGATCGACGAGATCAACTGGCGGCTGGCGCTCGTCGGCCTCAAACCTCTTGCGGCTGGGGCGATGCCGGAGCCGCCGTCACGGCCGGTGGAGATCTCGGCGACCTACGGCGCGATCGCCGTCCGTTGCTCGGCGCCGGACGCACTCGATCAGGTACGTGCCGCGATCGTCGCCGCGTACGCCCAGGACTGTGCGGAGCCGGTCGACGCCGGACGATTCGCCGGTGTGCACGATAAGCACTGGGGCGTCAAGGAACCCAAGTCCAACCTCGACACGCAGCTCGGTGCCGATGTGGTGCTCGTCGAGAAGTCTTCCGGCAGCTGGATTTCGGTGAAGAGCCTCAATTGGGAAATCGGCGCGCTCGGCAAACATCCGCTCGCCGTCGCGCTCTCGATGAAATGGCCGGTCCTCACCGTCGCCACCATCGAGAAGATCTCCTACGAACTGTGCGTCTACGACAACGGCATCGCCACCCAATACGCTGCCCTCGGCAGACCTTCCGGTCAGGCACCCCTCGACGCCCCGCTGGCCCCGCTGGATTTCGCGACCCTGGCCGACTACGGCGCCGACTACGCCTCCGAAACCCAGGTCAGAGCTGCCTTCGGCAACGCCGAGATGTTCGCCAAGGTCACCGAACTCCCCGGCGCTGGCATCCGCCAGGCCGCGGAGAAGGCCCCGCTCACCGACTACGGCCCGAATATCCTCTTCTTCGGCAAGAACTGACCCGTCACAGCGAAAAGCCGACCCGTGGTATTCGCACCGGTGAAGATCTCACGCTGCTGATGCGGGATGAGACGCCCCGGAATCCGCGGAGCACACTCACCCGGCATGATCGGTGCCTGTGCGAGTACTGCTACAGCGTGTGACCAGCGCCCAGGTGAGCGTCGACGATCAGGTGGTCGGGCGCATCGACCCGGCGGCGGCAGGTGTCCCCCACGGCCTGCTCGCCCTCGTCGGCGCCACCCACACCGACACCGAAGCCATCGCGAAAGCCCTGGCCGACAAGACATACCGGCTGCGCATCCTCGACGGGGAACGCTCCGCCGCCGACCTGGACGCCCCCATCCTGGTGGTCAGCCAGTTCACCCTCTACGCCAACACGGCCAAGGGCCGCCGCCCCTCCTGGAACGCCGCCGCCCCCGGCCCCCTCGCCGAACCCCTCGTCGACACCTTCGCCGAAACCCTCCGCGAACTGGGCGCCACCGTCGCCACCGGAAAATTCGGCGCCCACATGCAGATCGAACTCACCAACGACGGCCCGATCACCGTCCTGCTGGAAGGCTGACTATTCGTCGCCCGGCCGGTACGGGATGCCGTCGGCCGCGGGCGCGACGGCCTTTCCGATGAAGCCGGCGACCACGACGAGGGTGACCACGTAGGGCAGCATGCCGAGGAATTCGGTGGGGATCGGGTTGCCCGGCATGGTGTTGAGGAAGCGTTCCAGTGCGCTGGAGAAGCCGAACAGCAGAGCGGCCAGCAGGGCGCCGACCGGCTTCCAGCGGCCGACGATCATGACCGCCAGCGCGACGAAGCCGAGCGCGGCGGTCATGTTCTTGCTGAACGCCACATTGTTGGCGATGGTGAAGAAGGCGCCGCCGAAACCCGACAGGGCGCCGGCGCAGGTGACGTTCCAGAAGCGCAGGCGGTTCACGTCGATGCCCGCGGCGTCGGCCGCGGCCGGATGCTCGCCGACGGCACGCGTGCGCAGGCCCCAGCGGGTGCGGAACAGCAGGTACGACAGCCCGAACACGCAGGCCAGCGCGACATAGACGAACAGGTTCTGGTCGAACAGCACCGGGCCGAGCACCGGGATGCCGGTCAGGAAACCGAGGCCGATGTCATGGAGGAACTCGCCGATGCGCGGCACCGTGCTCGGCTCGTTGAGCGAATGGTCCATGCGCATGAGCCGCTCGAACAGGAAGCCGGTCAGCCCGAGCGCGAGCAGGTTGAGGATGACACCGGTGACCAGCTGGTTGACCTCGAAGCGGGTCGCCAGCCAGGCCAGCAGCAGCGTCGATGCCATGCCGCTGAGCACCGCGGCCAGAATTCCGAGGTAGGGGTTGTCGGTGATCGAGGCGAACAGCACCGCGGTGAACGCACCCGCCAGGAACTGTCCCTCGATGCCTAGGTTGATCACGCCCGAACGTTCACAGACCACACCGGACAGTGCGCCGAAGATGAACGGCAGCGCCAGGAACAACGTCGAGGCCAGTACGAACTCCACCGGAAAGCCGACACCCGGCGTCACCACCCACGACAGCGCGGCGATCACCAGCGCGGCTACCGCGACGCCCACGATCACCCCGTGCGCTCGCCGCGAGAGCGGCCGGGCGAGCAGCACACCGCCGAGCACCACCGTGAGGACACTGAGAATCAGCACAACGGTGAGAGTGCCGACCGTCCAACTGCTCTCGGTGGTCTGATCCAGCCGGTAGGTGGTCGTTCGTCCGCCGTCGATGAACAACAGCCCGAGGACGCCGAGACCGATACCGAGCACGATGAGCACCGCCCCGCCCACACTGTGCCGGGTGGCTTCGGTCGTGACGACCGGTGACGCGGTGGTGGTACTCACCAGCCCCTCGCTTCCAGAGTGTTGAGGCCACCGCGCGGTGTGCGCAGGTGCAGCAGGGTCTTCACCAGCGCGGGCGCCGCGACGAACAGCACGATCACGGCCTGCAACAGCGTGGACATCTCGACCGGGATGGCGGGCTGCATGTGCAGCGTGCCCGATTTCAGCGCACCGAACAGCAGTGCCGCGGCCACGATGCCGCCCGGATGCGCCCGCCCCAGCAGCGCGACGGTGATCCCGTCGAACCCGAATTCCGCGACCGAGCCCGGGTTGACCGTGTACGGATTCAGCCCCAGCACCAGCGCGGCACCACCCAACCCGGCCAGCCCGCCCGACACCCCCATCGTGGTGATGAACGTGCGCCCGATATCGATGCCCGCCGTCGCCGCCGCATGGGCATTGGCGCCGACCGCGCGGATCCGGTACCCGAAGGTGGATTTGCGCAGCAGCCACCAGATTCCGGCCGCGAGCGCCAGCCCCAGCAACAGCCCCGCGCTCACCCGCAGCCCCGATCCGGCCCACCCGAGCAGCCGCGGCAGTCGGCCGGAGAAGTCCACCTGCTTGGAGACCAGCTCCTGCGAGGTCGTCGAATGGATGAACGTGGTGCCCAACGCCCACAGCAGGAAATAGGTGGCGATGTTGTTCAGCATGATCGACGAGATAACCTCGTGCGCACCGGTTTTCGCCTTGAGCACACCGGGGATGGCACCGAGCAGGCCACCGCCGAGCGCACCCGCGAGCAGGGCCAGCGGCACATGCAGCAGCGGCGGCAGGTCGAGCGCGAACCCGACGATCACGCCGCCGAGCATGCCGAAGATGAACTGCCCGTGCCCACCGATATTGAACAGCCCGGCCCGAAAGGCCAGGCCGACGGCGAGCCCGGTGAAGATCAGCGGGGTCGCGTAGGTGAGCGTCTCCGAGATCGGCCGCAGCACCTGGGCGAGCGTGGCATCACCGTCGAAATACTGTTGCAGCCGCCCGAAGTCGATGATCGCGCCTTCGAACATGTCGCGATATCCCGTGCTCACCGCCTGCCACGAGAAGCTCAGCGCATCGGCGGGCCGGTTGAAGAAGTAGCCCCAGGCTCCCCGCACCGCCGCGTCGGAGACGATGATCAGCAGGGCACCGATCGCGAAGGCGAGCAGCAAAGAATAGATCGTCACCATCACGCTGTTGGCCTCGGTCAGGTACCCGATGAAGGTGCGGCCGACATCGCGCTTTTCCGGTTTACGCTCGCCGGGTGAGTCGATGTCCGGCTCGATGGTCGTACTCGGCATGGATGTCCTCGGGGTCGACGACTACAGCTCAGCTCGCGGTGGCTGGATCTGCGGGACGGTGGCCTGCCATGAGCTGACCGATGATCTCGCGCGGCGTATCCGGGGCGAGGACGCCGACGATCTGCCCGTTGTGGATCACCGCGATGCGGTCGGACAGGGCCAGGATCTCGTCCAGCTCCGCGGAGATGAGCAAGACCGCGGTCCCCGAATCACGTTCGGCGACCAGACGACGGTGGATGAACTCGATGGCACCGACATCCACCCCGCGGGTGGGTTGCGCGGCCACCAGAACCGAGCGCGGCCTGGAGAATTCGCGCGCGATCACCACCTTCTGCTGATTGCCGCCCGAGAGCGCCGACACCAGCTCCCCCGGCCCTCTGGTGCGGATGTCGAAATCGGCGATGGCCTTGTCGGCGAGCGAGCGCACCGCCGCCGCATCGACCACACCACGATGGGACAGCGGTTTGTCGCGGTACTGGTTCAGGACGAGGTTCTCGGCGACGGTGAAATCGGCGGCCAGCCCGTCGCGGCCCCGATCCTCCGGGATGTAGCCGAGCCCGGCGACAATCCGCCGGTACGGAGCCCACCCGGTGATCGGGGTGCCACCCATTTCCACCGAGCCACTGGCGGGCGTGACGGTCCCGAGCACCGCCCTGGCCAGTTCGGTCTGACCGTTGCCCTCGACCCCCGCCAACCCGACGATCTCACCGGCCCGCACAGCCAGGTTCAGTCCGTCGAGCATCGGCGTCCCCCGCTCGCCGAGCACGGTCAGATCCTTGATGTCCAAGGCGATCTCGCCCGGCTGCGCCTGCGGCCGATCCACGGTGAGCACGACCGACCGCCCGACCATCGCCGCCGCCAATTCGGCCTCGCTGTCGTCGGGCGATGCCTCGGTCACCACCTTCCCGCGCCGCAGGACGGTGATCGTGTCCGCGATGGCCTTCACCTCTTTGAGCTTGTGGCTGATGAAGATCACCGACATTCCCGAGGCGGTGAGATTGCGGATGATGTCGAGCAGCTCGGCGACTTCGGGCGGGGTGAGCACCGCGGTCGGTTCGTCCAGGATCAGCAGATCGGTCTTGCCCGACAGCGCCTTCACGATCTCGACGCGCTGCTGCACGCCGACCGGCAGGTCCTCGCAGATCGCGTCCGGGTCGAGCGCCAGACCGTACCGGTGCGATACCTCGAGCACCGCCTGCCGCGCGGCAGCCCGGTCCAGACTCCCGCGCTTGACATGTTCACGCCCCAGCTGCACATTGTCGGCGACACTGAACGGCCCGACGAGCTTGAAATGCTGATGCACCATGCCGATTCCGGCGGCGATGGCATCGCCCGGCGATCGCAGCCGCACCGGCTCGCCGTCGATCAGGATCCGGCCGCTGGTCGGTTCGAGGATGCCGTACAGCATGTTCATCAGCGTCGACTTGCCCGCGCCGTTCTCACCCAGGATCGCGTGCACCTGCCCCGGCTCGACGACCAGGTCGACGCTGTCGTCGGCGAGAAACGCACCGAATGCCTTGGTCAATCCCTGTACTTCGAGTCGCATGCGCGTGTCCTCTACAGCTTCGGGGCGGCCGGGGAATCGATCACGATCTTGCCGTCGACGATGTCGCGCCGCAGGTCGGTGAGCTCCTGCTTCAGCTGCGCCGGCACCTTCGCGTCGAAATCGTGGAACGGCGCGAGCCCGACCCCGGCATTGCTCAGGGTGCCCACGTATCGGCCGTCCATGACGCCCTCGCCGTAGGCATTGTCGATCGCCACGCGGACCGCGGCGGCGATGTCCTTCATCGAGGAGGACAACATGATGTCCTTGTACTCCGGAACCGCTTCGTAGCCATCGGAATCCACCCAGATCATGGACACCCCGGTGGAGTCCTGCACGGCGGAGGCCCCGCCCATCCCGACCGGCCCGGCGACCGGGTGGATCACGTCGGCGCCCTGGGCGATGAAGTTCTCGGTGAGTGAGCGGCCCGCGCTCGTATCGTCGAAATTGCCGGTGAACGAACCGTTCTGGTCTTCGACATCCCAGCCGAGCACGGCGATCGCGGTACCGTGCTCGGCGTTGTACCCGGCCACCCCGGCGGCGAACCCGTCCATGAAGATGGTTACCGCGGGAATCTCCATGCCACCCCAGGTGGCGACCCGACCGGTCTTGGACATCCCCGCCGCGAGATAACCTGCCAGATAAGAGGATTGGGCCGCGTTGAACTCCATCGAGTAGACATTGTCCAACTCGACGTGCGCGTCGACGATCGCGAAACGCTGATCGGGATACTCGCCTGCCACCTGTGCCACCGCCTCGGCCATCAGGCCGCCGACGCCGATCACCAGATCGCAGTCGTCGTCGGCCGAGGCTCGCAGGTTGGGTTCGTAGTCGGCGGAACTGTTGGACTGGCGGTAGGAGCCGTAGACACCGGGGTTGGCGTCGATCGCGGCTTTCACACCGTTCCAGCCGGATTCGTTGAACGACTTGTCGTCGACGCCGCCCGCGTCGGTCACCATGCAGGTCTCGAAACCCGCGTTCGCCGTGCCGTAGGTGTTGCCCGATCCCGTATAGCGCGCGTTCGGCGGCGGCTCGGCACAACCGGCAAGCAATGCCGTAGCCGCGCAAGCGACCAGCGCGATGCGAGATCTCATCACTCAGAGATACAGGATCACACCGACAGCCGATCGGATTAGAAAGATTACTTCACCGAAAAGCCGTCGACGACTACTCCGGGCGCAGGGTGAGAATGCGTGGCCCGTCCTCGGTCACAGCGACGCTGTGCTCCCAGTGCGCGGCCCGCGACCCGTCGGTGGTGACGACGGTCCAGTCGTCATCGAGAGTCTTGGTATCGGTGGTGCCGAGCGTCAGCATCGGCTCGATCGCCAGCACCGACCCGACCACCAGGCGCGGGCCCTTACCGGGCGCGCCTTCGTTGGGCAGGAACGGATCCATGTGCATCTCGCGGCCGATGGCGTGGCCACCGTAACCGTCGACGATGCCGTACTTGCGACCGTGCGCCTGCTCGGCCGCGCGGGTGCCCAGCTCGATGGCGTGCGAGACGTCGGTGAGCCGGTTGCCCGGCAGCATCGCCGCGATGCCGGTCTCCATCGAGAGCCTGGTCGCCTCGCTCAGCAGGTGATCGGCCTCGATGATGTTGCCGATGCCGAACGTCCACGCCGAGTCGCCGTGCCAGCCGTCGAGGATGGCGCCGCAGTCGATGGACACGAGATCGCCCTCGGTGAGAATGTCACTCGCCGAGGGGATCCCGTGGACCACACGATCGTTGACCGAAGAACAGATCGAGCCGGGGAAGCCGTGATAACCCTTGAACGACGGAACAGCGCCCGCGTCACGGATCGTCGCCTCGGCGACCTCGTCGAGCTCCAGCGTCGAAACGCCGGGCTTGGCCGCCGCGCGAACGGCGACCAGCGTCGCACCGACGATCGCGCCGGCTGCCTGCATGGCATCCAGCTCGCCCGCCGAACGAAACGGCACGACCTTCTTCTTACGGGTGAAGACCATCCGGCCTCAGTACTCCGATCCGCTGATTACTGTCCGAGCGCCTTGAGCGCCCGTGCGTTGACCTCATCGACCTCGCCGATACCGTCGACGGTCACGACCAGACCGTCGTAGTACTCGAGCAGCGGCTCGGTCTCCTCACGGTAGACCCGCAGCCGGTTGCGGATGACGTCCTCGGTGTCGTCGGCGCGCCCACGGGAGAGCATGCGCTCGACCACGGTGTCCTCGGCGACCACGAAGCACAGCACGGCGTCGAGCTTGGTGCCGTTGTGCTCGAGGATCTTCTTCAGCGCGTCGGCCTGGTCGACCGTGCGCGGGTAACCGTCGAGCACGAAACCGTTCGCGGCGTCGGGCTCGCCGACGCGGGCCTCGACCATGCGATTGGTGACGTCGCTGGGGACGAGGTCGCCCGCGTCCATGTACTTCTGTGCCTCGCGACCGAGGGCGGTCTGCTGGCTGATGTTCGCGCGGAAGAGGTCTCCGGTGGAGATGTGCGGAACGCCCAGCTTCTCTGACAGCAGGACGGCCTGAGTACCTTTGCCGGCACCCGGCGGACCGAGCAGAACAACTCTCACTTGAGGAACCCTTCGTAATTTCGATTCATCAGCTGGCTCTCGATCTGCTTGACCGTGTCGAGACCCACGCTGACCATGATGAGCACCGCGGTACCGCCGAACGGAAGGTTCGCCACCGCACCCGAATTGCCCATGTCGAGGAACAGGTTCGGGAGCACGGCGACCAGACCGAGGTAAATCGAGCCAGGCAGGGTGATGCGGCTCAGGACGAAGTTCAGATAGTCGGCGGTCGGCTTACCGGGCCGGTAGCCCGGGATGAAGCCGCCGAACTTCTTCATCTCGTCCGCGCGTTCCTCCGGATTGAAGGTGATCGCGACGTAGAAGTAGGTGAAGAACACGATCAGCGCGAAGTAGATCGCGATGTAGACCGGGTTGGACGGGTTCACCAGGTATTTCTGGATGGCTTCCTGCCACCAGCTCGGCTCCGTTGCCGTACTCGACCCGGTCAGCTGCGCGATCAGGTTCGGCAGGTAGAGCAGCGAGGACGCGAAGATCACCGGGATGACACCGGCCTGGTTGACCTTCAACGGCAGGTACGTCGATGAACCGCCGTACATCTTGCGACCGACGACGCGCTTGGCGTACTGCACCGGAATCCGGCGCTGACCCTGCTCGACGAAGATCACGGCCACGATGATCGCCAGCACCGCGGCACACACCAGGCCGAACACCAGGCCGCCACGGGTGTCGAGGATGTTCTTGCCGTCGATCGGGATACGCGCGGCGATACCGGCGAAGATGAGCAGCGACATGCCGTTACCGACACCGCGCTCGGTGATCTGCTCGCCGAACCACATCACCAGCGAGGCACCGGCGGTCATCACCAGCACGATGATGATCATGCCGAAAATGCTGGTATCAGCGAGAATCGGCTCGTTGCAGCCCTGCAACAGCTGACCGCGCGAGGCGAGCGCGACGAGACCGGTGGCCTGCAGGACCGCCAAGGCGACCGACAGGTACCTGGTGTACTGCGTCATCTTGGTCTGGCCGGATTGGCCTTCCTTGCGCAGTTCCTCGAACCGCGGGATGACGACGGTCAGCAGCTGGATGATGATGCTCGCGGTGATGTACGGCATGATGCCGATCGCGAACACCGACAGCTGCAGCAGCGCGCCACCGGAGAAGAGGTTGATGAGCTGGTAGATACCGGCGGATTCACCGCCGGAGACCAGCTTCACGCACTCCTGGACGTTTTGGTAGTCGACACCGGGGGACGGCAGCGCGGCACCCAACCGGTACAGCGCGATCAACCCCAGCGTGAAGAGAATCTTCCGCCGTAAGTCCGGAGTCCGGAAGGCCGATACGAAGGCGGAAAGCACAAATCCTCCTGGCGAACGACATGGTCATGCCATGCGACTGAACCACTGGACAGCATGTGGAATCGTCAGCCGATGACGAGCTTTGGCAGACAACACTTGGAACTCTAACAGTGACACCGGACGAGCTCGCGACTCGTCCGGTGTCAGCTGCTGACTACAGTACCGTCAGGCCAGTTCGGTGACAGTGCCACCGGCTGCGGTGATCTTCTCCTTGGCGGAGCCGGTCACCTTGTCGGCGGTCACCTGGATGGCGACACCGATCTCGCCGTCGCCGAGCACCTTGACCAGCTCGTTCTTGCGAACGGCGCCTGCCTCGACGAGCTCGGCCTTACCGATGGTGCCGCCCTGCGGGAACAGCTCGGCGATGCGGCCAACGTTGACAACCTGGTACTCGACCCGGAAGCGGTTGGTGAAGCCGCGAAGCTTCGGCAGACGCATGTGCAGCGGCATCTGGCCACCCTCGAACGCCGCGGGGACGTTCTTGCGTGCCTTGGTGCCCTTGGTACCGCGACCGGCGGTCTTACCCTTGGAACCTTCACCGCGACCCACACGGGTCTTCTCGGTCTTGGAACCAGGGGCGGGACGCAGGTGGTGCAATTTGATGGTCATGTCTAGACCTCCTCAACTGTTACGAGGTGGCGCACGACGTTGATCAGACCGCGGTTCTGAGCGTTGTCCTCACGAACCACCGACTGGCGGATCTTCCGCAGGCCGAGGGTCCGCAGGCTATCGCGCTGGTTCGCCTTGGCACCGATCGTGCTCTTGATCTGGGTCACCTTGAGATCAGCCATGTCAGGCTCCCTGTCCTGCACGCGCACGCAGCATGCCCGCCGGAGCGACATCCTCGATCGGCAGACCGCGACGTGCGGCAACCTCTTCGGGACGCTGGAGCATCTTGAGCGCGGCAACCGTCGCGTGAACGACGTTGATCGCATTGTCGCTACCGAGCGACTTGGCCAGAATGTCGTGAATGCCTGCGCATTCGAGCACGGCGCGAGCCGCGCCGCCCGCGATCACACCGGTACCGGGCGAAGCCGGACGCAGCATGACCACACCGGCCGCCGCCTCACCCTGAACCGGGTGGGTGATGGTCGAGCCGATCATCGGGACGCGGAAGAAGCTCTTGCGAGCCTCCTCGACACCCTTCTGAATGGCCGCGGGAACTTCCTTGGCCTTGCCGTAGCCGACGCCGACCAGACCGTTGCCGTCACCGACGATCACGAGGGCGGTGAAGCTGAAGCGACGACCACCCTTCACGACCTTGGAGACACGGTTGATCGCGACGACGCGCTCGAGCTGGTTCTTCTCGGCCGCGTTGTCACGACGGTCGCCGCCACCGCGACGATCGCCACCGCCACGACGGTTGCCCTCGGGGCCTCCGGCGTTGCTGTTGCTGTTGCTGTTAGGTCCGGCGGGTCCGCTGCCGCCGTCACGCCGCTGACGTCCCGGCATCAGACGTTCCTTCCGTTAGAAATTGCAGTCATCAGAACTTCAGCCCACCTTCACGAGCGGCATCGGCCAGCGCCGCGATACGGCCGTGGTAGTCGTGACCACCACGGTCGAACACGACCGCCTCGATACCGGCTGCCTTGGCACGCTCGGCGATCAGCTGACCGACCTTCGCGCCCTTGGCGGACTTGTCACCTTCGAGCGCACGCACGTCGGCCTCGATCGAGGAAGCGGCGGCAATGGTCTTGCCCACCGAGTCGTCGATCAGCTGAGCGTGCAGGTGGCGCGCGGAGCGGTTGACCACCAGGCGCGGACGCTCGGTGGTGCCTTCGACCTTCTTACGAAGACGGAAGTGACGGCGGGTCTTCGACAGGCGACGCTTCGTGGAAGCGTCCTTGCCCAGCGGAATCCGCTTCGCCTTCTGGTTAGCAGTTTGCGCCATGATCACTTACCCGTCTTTCCGACCTTGCGGCGAACGACCTCGCCGGCGTAGCGGATGCCCTTGCCCTTGTACGGGTCGGGCTTACGCAGTCCGTGGATGACAGCGGAGATCTGACCGACCTTCTGCTTGTCGATCCCGGACACCGAGAACTTGGTGGGCGATTCCACCGCGAAGGTGATGCCTGCCGGGGCCTCGATCGGCACCGGGTGGCTGTAACCGAGGGCGAACTCGAGGTTCGAACCCTTGGCCTGAACGCGGTAACCGACGCCGAAGATTTCCATCTTCTTCTCGTAGCCCTTGGTGACACCCTCGATCATGTTGGCGATCAGGGTGCGGGAAAGGCCGTGCAGCGAACGGTTCGCGCGCTCGTCGTTGGGACGAGCAACCTCGAGCTCATTACCTTCACCCTTGGTGACGATGATGGGCTCGGCCACGGTGTGCGAGAGGGTGCCCTTGGGCCCCTTGACCGTGACAACCTGGCCGTCGATGTTGACGTCGACGCCGGCCGGAATCTCGATGGGCTTCTTACCAATACGCGACATTAGTCCTGACCTCCCTTACCAGACGTAGGCGAGGACTTCGCCCCCGACGCCCTGCTTGGCCGCCTGACGGTCGGTGAGCAGACCGGTCGACGTGGAAATGATCGCCACGCCGAGGCCGCCGAGGACCTTGGGCAGGTTGGTGGACTTCGCGTACACACGCAGACCCGGCTTCGAGACGCGACGCAGGCCCTGCAGGCTGCGCTCACGGCTGGGGCCGTACTTCAGATCGACGACGATGGCCTTGCCAACGGTCGCGTCTTCGGTGCGGTAATCGGCGATGTAGCCCTCACGCTTGAGGATCTCGGCGATGTTCACCTTGATCTTCGAGTGGGGCGCCTTCACCTGATCGTGGTACGCCGAGTTGGCGTTGCGCAGACGCGTCAAGAAGTCTGCGATCGGATCAGTCATGGTCATGGTTAGACCTCGACACCTTTCTCGCTGCGGTTCCCATGCAACATCTCCCGCACGCTCGCGCGCAGGTGACCGTGGGCCTACAACAATTCGGCTGGTCCGGTCGGCACTTACCGACCGGATGAGTTCTCTTGCGAGCTCTCGGCGCCTGGCACGGTCCCACTCGCGCCGGAGCGCGCAGCGGACACAGATCTGCCCAGGCAACCGCTCTAGTGTAGGCAATGCCGTGGTCAGGACCAAACTCGGGGCCAGGGGAACCGGGGCGACATCGGTCACGTGGCGGTGTGATCCGCCTTCGCACCCGTCTTGTAGGTGATCAGGATCGCCGAGGCCGAGACACCGGTGGCGACGATCAACATCATCTCACCACCCACCACAATGCTCATCAAGCCACCGAGCAGGGCGCCGACAGCGAAGGCCGCGTACTGCAGGCCGTAGCCGAGCCAATCGCGCGAGCTACCCCCGCTGACGTGGCTTTCGATGCCCTGGCTCAGCTTCACGACCGTTCCGGTGGCATAGCTGAGCGGCACGCTGGTCTCGCCGTTCTTGACGAACGCGGTGTTGAGCGCGCCCACCGCGAAGGCGACGAACGCGATCGGGATGAACCCCAGCTCCTGTCCGCCGGTGCGGTCGAGGGGGTAGTCGACGATCGCGGCCACGGCGAGCGCCACGGTGGTCACCACGGATGCGCCGTAGTGGCCGCTGCGCCACAGCCGCCGCCGGAGCATCGAGGCCACGAACACACCGAGCCCGAACGAGAAAAGTAGCGTGATGGCCCCGGTGGCCAGTAGCTGATCATTGTCGAACCAGCCGAGAACGGCACGCTCGGTATTACCGGTCATAAATGTCACGAAATATCCGGCGGAATGCGTATATGCGGCGGCACCGATAAATCCGGCCAATATCGAAAGAAATGCGACCATCGGCATCGCGCCCGCGGGAATCCCGCGTAGCGGCGCCCGGTGGGCCACGTCACTGGGCTTGTTCTTCGTGGTCAGGGTCACAATTTCACATCCTCTGCATTCACTCCGGCAAGGGATCGACACTGACGCCCATCTGCACGCTGCATTGTCGCGCAACGATCTCGACAGTAGCCACTGAATAAATTTCCGACCAGCGTGGAGATCACATTCTCGGGAAAGACACAGGATTATGAGGTGCCGGTAATGCCGCGGTAACCGAGAATTCGAAATCAATTCCGCGCAAAGATCGGGGGTGACCTGCGGCGATGCCGTCGCAGGATGGCGGCCGATCCGCACCGTCGATCGAATTGTGTTCGATACCAACCACTTTGCGTTCGTGAGCGCTGCTCACGAGTGTGGTAGCTTCGCGAGGTTCGTCGGATCTGCGCAGGAGGCTCGGCCGTTGTCTTCCCACCGTGCACGTCGCCGGGGCTCGGCCTATCTGCTCGCCGTACTGCTCGGGATCGGCGCGCTCATCACGCCCGCGCGCGCTTCGGCCGATCCTTACGTCGACCAGCTCGCCGACGCGGCGGCCACCCCGACGCTGGGGTGGGAGGGTTGTGCGGACGGATTCGAGTGCGCGTTGGCTCAGGTGCCGCTGGACTACAACAGCCCGCAGGCCGCCCAGATCGACCTGGCGGTCATCAAGCTGCCCGCGTCCGATCCCGCACGGCGTATCGGAACATTGTTCGTCAATTTCGGTGGGCCAGGCCCGTCCGGCGTTGACCGCCTCCGCGAGCGTGCCCGCTGGCCCTGGCTGTTCTCCGACGAACTGCGTGCCCGGTTCGACCTGGTCTCCTGGGATCCACGTTCGGTCTCGCGCAGCGCGGGCGCGCAGTGCTTCCCCAGCGCAGGCGAACAGGCCGCATACCTCGGTTCCTTCCCCGGCACCCCCACCGATCCGCGCGACGAGCCCGCGTTCTTCGCCGCCTCCGCCGATATCGCTGCCCGCTGTGCCGCGAACGCGGGCCCGATCCTGCACCACGCGTCCACCGCGAACACCGCTCGCGACCTGGACCTGTTGCGCCGCGCGGTCGGCGATCAGACCCTGACCTACCACGGCATCTCCTACGGCACCCAGGTCGGCGCGGTCTACGCCAACATGTTCCCCGGCCGGGTCCACGCGATGGCGTTCGACGGTTCCCTCGACTTCGAGGGCAACGTCAACGGCCACGGCACCGACGGCACGAACCTGCCCCTCGACACCCGCCAGGGCGTAGCCGCGGGCATCGCCGAAACCTTCGATACCTTCCTGCGCGACTGCTCCGCCGCCGGTCCGCGCTGCGCGTTCGCCGTGGGCGACCCGAAACTCAAGTGGATCGCGCTGGCCGAACGAGCACGCCTCGCGCCGATCACGGTCGACGGCACCCCGTGGACCTTCTCCCAGGTAGTGAGCGCCGCGGGCAGCCTCTCACGCCCCGACACCTACCCCGACCTGGCGATTCTTCTCCAGAGCCTCTTCGACGCGGCAACGGTGCTCCCCACCCGGGTCCCCGACGCTCTCTTCGCCGAGAACCACCCCGCCAACCGCGTCGAGGCTTTCTACACGATCCAATGCTCCGACAGCACCGTCCCCACGGATCCCGCCGTCTACAGCAGAGTGGCCGCAGCCGAAGACGCCCACTCCCGCTACTTCGGCCGAACCGCGGTCTTCAACGCCACCCCCTGCGCCTTCTGGAAGGCCGAGGACCGGGACCGCTACACCGGCCCGTGGAACCGCGAAACCGCCGCCCCGATCCTCGTCCTCAACAGCCGATACGACCCGGCCACGCCACTGAACGGCGCCAAAGCCGGTGCGGCCCAACTGAACCGGGCCCAGGTAGTCGTCATCGAAGGCGCGGGCCACAGCTCCATGTACGTCCAGAGCACCTGCGCCGAACACCTCAAACGCGACTACCTGTTCACCGGAGGGCTTCCGCCCGCAGGCGTCAGCTGCGGAATCGATCGCTCCCCGTTCAGCTGAGCAGGCAGAGCAGATCGTAGAGCGGCGGCTTCTCCACACTGCCGGTGGCGAACAACAACTGCGCGATCGGCGAACAGATCAGCTCCGTCTCCGACGACCCCGACCCGCCCCCCGAACCGGAATCGGCAACCGGCGCGATGGGGGCGGCGGATGCGACGGCGGGCGCTCCGAGGAGCGCGACGGAGACAACAGCGACTGTGGCGAACTTCTTCATGCGCCAAGAGAACACATCGACAGCCGCATCGGCAGTGAAACGCGAACATTTCATCCAACCTCGTGACAACACACAAGCGGCACACCCCGATGCTCCGATCTGCCCGCCGAAGTAGCGGACAGATCGGCCGAGTCGGTGCGTACGCCGACAACTGGGCACTCGGCGCCGGCACGGAATCCGCAGGTGGTTGTGCGCCGGTTTCCAGCAGAGGATCCTGAGTAGGTCGGTAGTTGGAGGTTGTTCGATGACACCTCGTACGATCGCGCTCATCGGTGGGGTGACGGCATGTGCCGCCGCGCTGAGCGTCGCCGTGGTGCTGTCGGTGGACTGGTCGGAGGCCGCCCTCTACGACCCGGCCCGGATCCTTTTGCTCGGCCCGCGCGAGGCCTTCAAGGCGGCATCGCTTTCGCCGGTGTTCGGACGGGTCGAGCTCGTGCTGTTCCTCCTCGCCGGGGCATCCTTCGCCGCATCGGGTCTGTTCACCTGGACGAATCGCCCGCATGATCTGGCCGGACCGCTCTTCGTGCTGGCGGGCCTGGTGTGGCTCGCGGGCGGCATCCGCCGGTCGAGCGATCCCCTGCTGTTCACCACCGGTGCGGTGATGACGAATATCTATCTGCCGGTGATGATTCCGGTGCTCCTCGGTTTCCCATCCGGTCGGCTGAACCACGTGTGGGAACGATGGTGTGTCGGGGCGTGCTGGGCCTTGGCGGTGGTCGGTGTGTCAGCCGAGTGGATGTTCTTCGATCCACGCGAAGTTGCGACACCGCATCCCTCGACATCGGTCAATCTGTTGTTGATCCAGCACGATGCGGTCATCGCCGAACGGATCCAGCTGACGGTGGGAGCGCTGGTCTTCGTCCTCGCCATCGTGCTTCTCGGGGTGATCATCAATCGCTGGCGATCCGGCACGGCGGCCTACCGATCGGGCTTCTCGCCGGTGATGTTCTTCGCGCCGATCGCCGCGCTGATCATCCTGGTGATCCTGGTCTCGACCGCGATCCGATTGCCCGGTTCGCTGCACAGCTGGATATTGGACCTGCGTTACATCCCGATTGTTCTCTTACCCATGGCCATCGCGTACGGACAGTTGCGCTATCGGATGGCGCGCGCCGCGGTCGGTGACGCGATGGTCGTGATCGGGGCGGCCCCGATCAGCTCGGGCTTCGTGGAGGCACTGCGGCGGGCGCTGCACGACCCCACTCTGGAGCTGTGGAGCTTCGACGCCGAACGCGGCGGCTACATCGACGACCAGGGCATGATCCGGGTACTGCCGCACGGCACCGGTCACCGGGTGGCGACGATCCTCGAACTGGACGGTGCCGCGGCGGCCGCGCTCGTCTACGACAAGCAACTGCAAACCGAACCCGAACTGCTGGCCGTTGTGCGCGGCGCGACCGAACTCGCCCTCGGCCACGAACGTCTGCGCAACGATCTGCAAGCCCAGCTCGCCGAAGTACGCAGCTCGCGCGAACGCATCGTAGCGGCGGGCGATGCCGAGCGCCGCCGAGTCGAACGCGATCTGCACGACGGCGCGCAGCAACGCCTGGTCGCGGCGGCGCTACTGCTGCGCAGAGCACAGCGGTCCGCCGACACCGCGAACCGAGACCATCTGGTGACGCAGGGCGCCGCCGAACTGGATACCGCGCTCACCGAGCTCCGAGAACTGGCCAGGGGCGTCTTCCCACCGATTCTCGCCGAGCGTGGTCTGACGGCCGCCCTGACCGCACTCGCCGAACGCGCCCCGATCGCCGCCCGAATCCACGGCGACCTGGTACCGAGGCCGTCCCCTGGGGTAGAGCTGGCGGCGTATTTCATCGCCGCCGAAGCCCTCACCAACGCGGCCAAGCATTCCGGCGGTACGCATGTCGATATCGAGATGGGCGTTGTCGACGAGGCCGTCCAGCTCACCATCGCCGACGACGGACGCGGCGGAGCCGACATCGGGCCCGGTGGGGGGCTCAGCGGGTTGTGTGATCGTGCCGCCGCGCTCGGCGGTCAGCTGCGGGTGGCCAGCGCACCCGGCACCGGCACGGTCCTCACCGCGGTGCTGCCGCTTCGCGCGAAGGACACGGCATGAGCACGCGTGGCGGTGCCCCATGAGCGGGTCTGACCTCGAACCCGGCACGGTGTTCGCGGGCTACACGATCGAGCGAATGCTCGGCGCGGGCGGCATGGGTTCGGTCTACGCGGCCCGGCACCCCACGCTGCCACGCACCGTGGCACTCAAGGTGCTCCATCCCTTCCTCACCGGCGACGAGTACGTCCGTACCCGGTTCGAATTCGAAGCCGATCACGGCGCCCGGCTCGACCACCCGGCCATCGTCGCGGTCTACGACCGTGGCCGCGAGGGTGATCGCCTGTGGATCGCGATGCAGCTGGTGCCGGGGACCGACGCGGCCCACCTGGTGCGCGAGGGGCCGGTGGCGCCCGAGCGCGCCGTGCACATCATCGAGCAGGTCGCGGCCGGTCTCGACTACGCGCACCGGGCCGGTGTGTACCACCGCGACGTCAACCCGGCGAACATCCTGCTGGCCACGCCCACCCAGCCCGGCGAGGCCGAACGAGTACTGCTGACCGATTTCGGCATCGCGAAGGCGCTCGATGACAACGTGCACCTCACCGCTGCCGGAATGATGGTCGCCACGCTGCGTTACGCGGCCCCCGAACAGCTCGAAGGACGAACTCTCGACCATCGAGCCGACCAGTATTCACTGGGCTGCACCCTGTTCCACCTGCTCACCGGAGCTCCGCCCTATCCGGGGCCGAGCCCGGCGGCCATCATGAACGGCCATCTCAACGCGCCGGTGCCGCTACCGAGCGCCCAACTGCCTTCGCTGCCGAGGGCCTTCGACGCGGTGATCGCGCGGGCGATGGCCAAGAGTCCGGCCGACCGCTATCCGAACTGCGCGGAATTCGCCGCCGACGCGCGCGCGGTGCTCACCGCCGCGGTCGACGCCACGGCGGAACTTCCGACGATCCCCGAACACGTCCCCCAGCGCGATCAATCCCCCCTGCGCGTTGTGCTCGCCGACGATTCGGCGCTGCTCCGACAGGGAATCGCCCGGCTGCTCGAGGACGAGGGCATGGAGGTGGCGGGGCAGGCCGGTGATGCCGCGGCACTGCTGAGCCTGGTCCGCGCGCATCGCCCAGACGTCGCGGTCGTCGACATTCGGATGCCACCGACCTGCACCACCGAGGGCATCGATGCCGCAGTGGCCATCCGTCGCGACTTTCCAGATACGGCAGTGCTGCTGCTGTCGCAGTACATCGAGACCGAGAGCGTTCTCGACCTGCTCTCCGGCGGCGCGCGCAGCCTCGGCTACCTGCTCAAAGACCGAGTTTCCGATATCGACGAGTTCGTGACGGCCCTGCAGCGGATCGCCGCGGGCGGCTCGGCGATCGATCCCGACCTGGTCGGCCGCTTGGTCTCACGGCCGCATCACGGCGCCCTCCCGCTCGACGAGCTCTCCCCCCGCGAGCGAGAAGTGCTGCGGCTCATGGCCGAAGGGCGCTCCAACCGCGCGATCGGCGCCGCCCTGTTCCTCGGCGAACGCACCATCGAAACCCACGTCCGCAGCATCTTCGTCAAACTCGGCCTCCAGCCAGAACCCGACGACCACCGCCGCGTCCTAGCAGTACTGACCCACCTACGCGTCTACAACTGAACGCACGAAGGCCGCGTCGGACTACCATTGCGCCATGACGAACGCGCCCCAACAGCGCCCCGACCTGCCCGAATACATGACGTGGGAAGAGCTCGAGCAACTCCCCGAGGAAATCGCCTCGTGCATCGAGCTGTGGGACGGGCGCGTGGTCTGGACGCGGCGCGGGCCAGGAGAACACCAGGAAGCCAGCAACCTGCTGTGGAATGCTCTTCGCCGAGACGCCAAGCGCGCGTCGGACAACGACCCCGAGCAGTGCTGGCGGGTTCGCACCGAGACGAACGTCTTCTTCGGCCGGCATGGCAAATCCGATTTCGTGACTCCGGATTTCATGATCCATCGATGCCTGGACAAGGCGTACGCCCACGTTCGCGCGGACGACGCGCTTCTGGTCGGCGAAGTCCTCTCCCCGTCGAACACCGCGGCCGAAATGGAAGCCAAACGGGCCAGGTACGCGGCTTCGGGCATTCCGTGGTACTGGGAAGTCACCCTGCATCCGCGGCGCAGCGAGATCGCGTACGTGCAGGCATACGGCCTGGCATCCGGAACCGGAGCCTTGCCGGCGGGCGTATCACCGCTCCACAAGGCCAACTACCTCCTGGCCGGCACCTGGTCGCCCGCCGACTCCACCGAAATCACCATCGACTTCCCGTTCCCGATCACCATCGGGTGGTCCGATCTGTCGCTGTGACCACTGTCGACGATCCACTAGTGTCCTGCACCTGAAATCCGTTGAAGATATTTAGCGAGTGATTCCAGGATCTCCTCCGCGGTTTTGCGCCAGACGAAGGGTTTCGGGTCG